>CACZOL010000122.1 GCA_902782705.1 uncultured Selenomonadaceae bacterium | reverse complement strand
TGGATGCTGTCCGAGCTTTTCGAGACGCTGCCCGAAGTCGGCGACATGCCGAAGCCGAAAATGGTCTTCTTCTTCGACGAAGCGCACCTCCTATTCGACGGCGCATCAAAAGCACTCCTCGACAAGATCGAGCAAGTCGTCAAGCTGATTCGCTCGAAGGGGGTCGGCGTCTATTTCTGCACGCAGAATCCGCGCGACATTCCCGACGGCGTGCTCGCCCAGCTCGGCAACAAAGTCCAGCACGGTCTCCGCGCCTACACCCCCGCCGAGCAAAAAACGGTTAAAGCGGCGGCGGCCTCGTTCCGCGAAAATCCCGCTTTCGACGCGGTGGAAGTCATCCAGTCCCTCGGCACGGGCAAAGCGCTCGTCTCTTTCCTTGGCGAAGACGGCGTGCCCGGTATGGCGCAAAAAGTCTCGATCCTTCCGCCCCAATGCAGCATGGGTGGAATCACCGAAAACCAGCGCGACCAAGCCATCAAAGGCAGCATGCTTTACGGCAAATACGCAGAAAGCTATGATTCCGATTCCGCTTATGAATTCCTGATGCGCCACGGACAGGAAGAAGCGGCCGCCCGTCAGCGCGCCGCCGCTGAAGCGGAACAGGCAAAAGAAGACGCGCGCCTTGCAAAGGAGCAGGCAAAAGAAAACGCCCGTCTTGCGAAAGAACAAGCGAAAGAGGAAGCGCGTATCGCAAAAGAACAGGCCAAAGAAGAGGCCCGTCTCGCGAAAGAAGCGGAGAAAGAGGCCGCCGCCGCGGAACGCGCGAAAAACCGCGCCATCAAATCCGTCGGCAACAGTGTCCTCGGCACGGTGGGCCGCGCCGTCGGCAAGAGCATCGGCGCCAGCGGCGGCTCCTTCGGCAAGGCCCTCGGCGGAAACCTCGGCGCCAGCCTCGCACGCGGTATTTTTGGAACATTATTCAAGGGCTGAAACGATATAAAAATGCCGTCGCATGGAACATGCGACGGCATTTTGTTGCGTTTTTTAACAATAAACCATTCAAAAGAACAGCCGATACAATATCCACGAAACGACGCTGAGCAAAATCAGCGTGAACGCTACGGGAAGCGCGATGAAGAGAATAAACAGCAAAAGCGCCGTGACGCCCAAAATCAGCGTCAGTTTACTTTGCCAAGAGCTGCCGCTTGTCATATAGGTAAAGCTCTTCCACCCGCTGCTTCCACGCTCGAAGCGGATATTCGTTCTCGGCTCCCCGTCCGGCGTGCCTTCGTCGATGGTGACGCCCCGATAGGCGTTTCTCTCCGACGGCGTCAAGACCTGTACTCTCGGCTCCGTCTCGTCGTTTCGTTCTTCGTCATCAAAGCTGGCCTGCCCTTCGGCAAGCAGCTCTTCTCCGTTCCGTTCATATTCCATGATCGCACCTCCTACACCATATACAAGAGCTGCACGAATCCTTCTTCCGTCAGATACCTTGGGTCAAACGCGACGCAATTCACAGCGAAACCGACTTTTTTCATCGCTTCGATGGCTGCTTCCTGCTCGACGCCGAAAGCGGAAAAGATTTTGTGCGCCGGCGCGTATTCCGTTCCGTTGACGCCCTCGATCAAAACAAGTATCGCCGCGAGCGCAGCCTGCGTGCCGCGCCGTTTGATCTTTGCCACATAGTCTTCGTAGAGCCGTTTCGCGAAAAAAATCGCGTAAGCGCTGAAATGCAGAGACCGCGCGGTTTCCTCCAGCCGCGTTTCCTCCGGCTCCAGAAGCGCCGCGCTGATCGTGCCGCGCGCGGGCGGAGCGGCGATGATATCCGGTACCACGCGAAGCTGCGCGAATCCCGATAATATCTGTATCGTATGGCGTACTGCCGCCGCATGACGAACGAAAAAATCTTCCAGCGTGGCCGAGGGCATCTGATAGGCCCGAAACTGCTCAAACTGTTTCAGAATCTCGTCTTTCATTCGCCGCTGCAGTCTTTTGCTCGCCGAAAGACCGCTGATATAATTCAAGAGCATCACGCCCCTGCGTTGGATATGACCGAAAAAAACCATATTCTTGTATTCGACGAAACCCACGTCCGGACACGGAAGATTAATCTCCTCGCCCGAGAAAAGATTCGTGCAGACAGCGACGTCCTCGTCCAGATAGTTCACACAAAAAACCGTCAGCTTGGCGCGCATCAGATCGCGCAGCACATACTGCTGCTCCGTCGAAAGACGGTCTTTTTCCGCTTCGAGGTAATAACGGACGATGGAAAGGTCGTCCTCTTTCCGGTGATAATCGAAAAAGAAATAATCCCAAAAGCTCATCCACCAGTTTTCATCCGCGTCTTCCGGTTTGATGTACGGCCCGGAAAAAAGCATCATGGCACGGGCGAAATCCTGCCGGTGCTCGTCTCGCTGGAAAAATGCGATCATATCCGTGACGAGCCCGTCCAACAGCTCATTCAGATGATCCAACGCCTCTTCGTCGATTTCTTCCGTATGTTCCAACGTATCGCAGAATTCATCGTAGTTTTGCCTCTCCGGTATGGCAAAAATACCGTTTTCATAAAACAATGCACGGCTTTCCCGCAGGACGGTATGTACTTCCTCGTCGTCGGGCGTCATCGCTTGCAGGAAGTCGTTCAGATAGGAAAAAAACAGTTCGACGTTTTGCTCGATCAGGCGGAGTTTGGGACGGGCGGAAGCATAGATATGAAAAAGCTCGACATAATCGTAACGGGTCAAAAGATAAAAAGCGCCCAGTTTTCGCTGCACCATAAAAGCCAGCAGTGTCGATACAACGCCAAAAATGCGCCGAAGCAATGCGTCCGTCTTGCCCTGCCAGGCCAGCTCGCGGAAATATCGCTCCATACGCGTTTTTCGCACAATCATATTCGATTCTTTTTTTCCTTGATAGAAAAGCTCTATCTTTCGATACACATTATCCGTCGCCACAAAAACCTCCGCGATTTTCCCCGACGAGACTGCTCATGGAAATAGTAAAGCACATCTATGTATTTGTCAATTTGCGTTACATACGGTTTGGATTTTTCCACGCCTTTATGATATTATATTTTTATATTTTTTCGGGAGGGATCAACTTTGAGTGAATTGAATTGCGATCAGGACTGTAAAGCCTGCGGCAGCGACTGCGACCAGCGAAAAGAGGCGCAAAGCCTGCGCGCGGAGCCGCATGAACTCAGCAGTGTGAAACATGTCATCGCCGTGATGAGCGGAAAAGGCGGCGTCGGCAAATCTCTCGTAACGGCGCTTTCCGCCACGGCGATGTGTCAGGCCGGATATTCCGTCGGCATTCTGGACGCCGATATTACCGGCCCGTCCATTCCAAAACTGTTCGGCGTCAGCGGGGCTGTCCAAGGCTCTGAAACCGGCGCGTATCCGCTGGTCAGCGACGGCGGCATCCAGATCATGTCGATGAATCTTTTGCTGCAAAACGATACCGATCCCGTTCTCTGGCGCGGGCCAATCATCGCGAGCGTCGTCAAGCAATTCTGGCAGGAAATCATCTGGAACAACGTCGATTATCTTTTTGTCGATATGCCGCCGGGAACGGGCGACGTACCGCTGACCGTTTTCCAATCCCTGCCGATCGACGGCATTCTCGTCGTGACGTCTCCGCAGGATCTCGCGCTGATGATCGTGGAAAAAGCCGTAAATATGGCGAAAATGATGGAGGTTCCCATTTTGGGACTGATGGAAAATATGGCGTCTTTCCGCTGCCCCGATTGCGGAAAAGAACATCATATTTTCGGCGAAAGTCACCTTCCGTCTGTCGCAGCGAAATACGATCTGCCGGTTCTCGGCCATATCCCTATCGACCCTCGTCTCGCCGCCGCCTGCGACGCTGGCGAAATCGAGACGTTTGAAGGGCACTGGCTCGACCGCGCCGTGGAAGCGATAAAGACGCTGGACAAATAATAATCCCGTTTCACTCCTGCCCCGCGTTCATTTTTCGCCATTCCTGCGGCGTGACGGAAAACTGCGCTTTAAACGCCCGAAAAAAAACGGTGTAATCCGAAAAGCCGGACGCCGCGCCGACGTCCGCGACGGATTGCCCCGGCGATTCCGCCAAGAGCGCCCGCGCATGCAAAAGCCGCTTCATCGTGACGTATCGGTGCAGGCTGTAGCCTGTCGCTGCCTTGAATCGGCGCATCAGATAATATTTGCTGAGATAGGCTTGCTTTGCCAGCGCGTCCGCAGACAAATCCCCGGACAAATGATTTCCGATATACCCGAGCAGAGGCTGGATTTTCTCATCCGCCTCTGCTTCTTTTACGGTATCCAACGCATGAGAAAAAAGGGCGCGATGCAGAAGAATCATGAACTCCACGAAAAGCGCTTCCACGTAGAGCGCATTGGCGAAGCCTTTTTCCCGCGCGGTGCGCTCCAGTTTTTCCATTTGCCGCAAAAGGCTTTGCGTATATCCTTTCGCGATGCGCATCACCCCGGCTTCACCCGGCGCACGCTGAAAGCATTTGGAAAGATCGGCGCCGGGACGCGACACGCGGGAAAGAAAAGCGGGCGCGATGTAGATGACGATACGTTCGTAAGCGCTTTTCCCATCGATGACGGGACGGTGAATCTCCCCCGCCCGCACAAGAGCTATGTCGTGAGCGCCCAACGGATATGACGTTCCTTCCACGATATAGTCGCCGTGCACGTCGAGAAAAAGAATGATTTTGTGAAAATCATGATAGTGAAAGGGAATCGGACGCGGCATCGGACTGTTCAGGCGGAACACTTTGAAATCCTGTACCAGATACCCTTTCTTCTCATATTCCGGCATATCGTTCACCTCATAATAATCTTCCTCATTATTATAGCACGTTTTGCAATATAAAATGCAAAAAATGCTATTTACCGTCTAAATCTTGCCTGTTATACTGTGCATGCAAACAGAAAGAAACTTGTCCGACAAGGTCGGCGTTGACGGAGGCGAGAGAAATGCGGGAATTGGAAAAAATCACGCTGAACGGGGTTCGTTATATCGTATGGGACGAACTGCGCGGGACGTGCCCGCAGGCCGAAGGTATCACGCTTCTTCTTTCTTCCCGCAACGGCGTCGGCGCGGATGCTCTTCTCGTGATTCCGCATCATCGGCCCTTGGCTATTCGTGCATACGCAAAAGACGGACATGAAATCGACGTCGATGAAAATGCACGCAACGCGGCTTCCCTCGCGCTCGAAGATTTGACGATGCTGTCTGCGGGGGGCAAAAACGGTGAACGCACTGTCGATCGCATCGAGGTTCGTCTCACGGATTCCTTCTGCCGCCGTCTTTTCCACACCGGAAAAAGCGCGCGTATCGCGGGATAAGATCAAAAATAAACCAGGCTTTCAAGCGGCAACTTGGAAGCCTGGTTTTACTATGCGAAAAATTACAGCGCTTTGACAGCGGCGTCCATCGTCTCTCCAATTGGCGTCCGCAAGACGAGTTCAGCCGAACGATCTGCGCGCGTCTCGGTTTTGTTGATGACGACAAGATGTTTGCCGTGAAAATAACGAATAAACCCTGCCGCCGGATAAACGACAAGAGAAGTTCCCCCGATAATCAAAGTATCTGCGCGGGCAATGGCATCCGCCGCGTTTTGCATGACGTCTCCATCCAACGGCTCTTCGTATAATACGACGTCCGGTTTTACCAACCCGCCGCATTTTGCACAGCGCGGCGGTTCCGGAGCGGTTTTCATCACATAATCAGCGTCGTAAAACGTGCCGCAGTCCATACAATAATTCCGCAGCACCGAACCGTGAAGCTCATAGACCGTTTTCGAGACCGCCGCTTGATGCAGCCCGTCGATATTCTGCGTGACAATCGCCAGAAGCTTCCCAAGCTCCTCCAGATGCGCCAGCGCTTTATGGCATCCATTCGGCTCTGCGTCTGGATAGACGAGTTTGTCCCGATAGAAATCGAAAAATTCCTTTGGGAAACGTTCAAAATATGTATGCGATACAAGCTGTTCAGGCGTAAGCTCCACTTTGAGCTTTTCATTCCAAAGCCCGTTTGCACTGCGAAAATCGGGAATCCCCGATTCCGTCGAAACGCCAGCGCCGCCGAAAAACACGATTTTCTCACTGTCACGTAAAATCTCTACCAGCTTTTGCAGTTCGTCCGTCATTCCAAGAACCTCCCGTCTTATAAATATCTCTTACGCATCTCAGGCCAAATTTAATAAAATAACCTTAACTGAAATCAACATCATGCTTTCACGTCTGTCAGCGAAAGTCCCGGCACTGCGTTCAGCGAAAGGTCGGAAAAAATCCCCGCTTGCGACTGATAATAGCCACGGCAGGCAATCATGGCTGCGTTATCCGTACAGAGAATCTTGCTTGGGTAATAGAAGCGGATATCGTGCGCCTCCGCCGCCTCCCGAAGCCGCCCTTCCAAGGCGCTGTTTGCCGCAACGCCTCCAGCCAGAACGAGCGTTTTCATCCCCTCTTCGGAAAGCGCCTCCAGTGATTTCTGCACCAGCACCTCTATGACGGCTTTTTGGAAGGAGGCTGCGACGTTTGCTTTGTCAATTTCGGCGCGTTTCATTTTCATTTCGTTCAGATAATTAAGAACGGCGGATTTCAGCCCGCTGAAACTGAATTCATAATTTCCTTTTTCCCGAAGCGCACGGGGAAAGTCTATAGCATCCGCGTCTCCCTGTGCAGCGAGCTTGTCGATTTCCGGTCCGCCCGGATACGGCAATCCCATCACGCGCGCCACCTTGTCGAAGGCCTCGCCCGCCGCGTCGTCCCGCGTCTGCCCCATCAATGTAAAATGATTGTATCCCTGTACGCGGATCAACGCCGTATGACCTCCGGACACGACAAGCGCCATAAAAGGAGGTTCAAGCTCTTCGTGACTCAAAAAGTTCGCGAAAATATGGCCTTCCAAATGATTGACGCCAATCAGAGGTATATTTCTTGCGAAAGCCAGCGCTTTTGCCGCCGAGACGCCTACCAGCAAGGCGCCGACGAGCCCCGGTCCGTATGTCACCGCGACTTGGCGAATATCTTCCAGCACGACGCCGGCTTCCCGAAGCGCCTCATCGATAACCGGCATGACGTTCACGATATGACGACGTGAGGCAATTTCCGGCACTACGCCGCCAAATTTTCGATGAACGGGAATCTGCGTCGAGATCACGTTCGACAAAAGCGTCCGACCGCCCCGCAACACGGCGGCCGCCGTCTCATCACAGCTCGACTCGACGCCCAGCGTCAAAATATCTTCCGAATCCGGCAAAACGCAACACACCTTTTTGTTTTCTGATTTTTTGTTTTCTCTATGATAGCAAAGGAAGCGCCCGACGGCAACACTCTTCTCTTTACTTTCGCTGTGATGTGTACTATTATTTATAGAAACGCATTTTATCCCGCGCCGTTTGTCGGGCGGGGATATTTTATGGAAACAACGATTAAGTCGATTTATGGCCTTGCCGAGGGATTTTTTCGTCAGGCAAGAAAGATGACGCGAAGTCGTAGCCTCTCTACGTCGAGCGGCATCTGCCGCAGCATGACGGAAAAAGAACCGGCAAGGACGAAAGAGACTTATTCGGTGTTTCCTTTAGGAGCGGCTATGAAAAAATTTGTTCTTTTTTTCTTGATAATTGCCGGCTTTTCGACGATATGGCTATATATATCGGAACGTACGGATTTGCTCCCGATTGCCGACGCCCCTTTCGACGCGTATTTCATGGAAGAGGACGGCGTCTTGACGTTACACTGGAGGCCCTTGCCGTATCCTTGCCGTTATGAAGTGGAGTGTTTCTCCAAGACCACCGGACAGACGACCGGCGGCACGCCGGAGCTTCATCGTTTCTCCTCAGAATCGACGACTACAGCTTCTTTCCGTGTTCCCCCGACGACCATCCCAATGTTTTATCAGGTCTCGGCCTACGGCCTCTTTGGAAAACTTGCCGGACCGTTTGAGACGATTGCGAATCCTGTGTACACCGAGCCTTTCTCGCCGCACCCTATTCTCCGTTACACGGAGGATTCCCCTGCCAGTTTGAAGCCTTTTCTTGTCTGGCATCCGGTACCCGGCGCCGTCTGCTATGAGCTGGAGATTCTCTCCGCGCCGCCGGAAAAAGAAGGGGGCGTCGCACTCTCGGACAAATACAATCTTTTCGATACCCAGCGCGTTTACACGAACGGCTATCAGGTCGACCTGACGGACTGGAGCGGCCGCCGCGAGCTTTACTGGCGTGTCCGCGCCTTGACGCTGGAAAAGAAACCGATCGGTGAATTCTCCCGCGCGGAAAAAATCGTCATAAGCGAATCGGCCTCGATCCCCGACGCACCGCTCATAAATACCTTTATGCAAATGCCGGACGATTATCCGCTTTTATATCCTGTCTATCAATGGATACCGATGAACGGCGTCCTTCGCTACGAAGTCGAGCTCTTGTATTCGCCGCCGGAAGAGAAATATGAAAAGACGCCCGTCCCTGACCGTGCATGGTACCGTATTGCCAACGACTCTTTCAGCTGCTACGACGAATACAAGCGGGACGATCCCGGAATGTATTATTGGCGTGTTCGCGCAGTAGACGAAGACGGGAAAACCATCGGCCGCTATTCGGAAACGGCGTCATTTTGTGTACCGGAAACAAAAGGTCGGCCTTATGCGGCGGCTTTTGGCGACAGCATCACCCACGGCGGCGGCGCGATTTCTTACTCGCCCGCGAACCGCGAATATGATTACATGACCTATCTCGATTTTCCGGCAATGAATCTCGGCCAGAGCGGTGACAGATCGAAAGAGACGGCTCTCCGTTTTGAAGAAGACGTTCTCCCTTATCGCCCGTATAACCTTATCGTTATGACAGGCTCCAACGATTTGCGCTCCGACCGTCCGGCGGAGGACATCATCAGCGATCTGGCTGCGATTCGGGATAAATGTATCGCTAACGATATTCGCCCGATCTTCCTGACGCTGATGCCGATTCATCCACAAAACATCTATACGGCGTTCCACACGGAGACAAGCGAAGGCTGGCGCCCCAAGCTCTCAAAAATCAACGCTTTTATCCGAAAACAGGACTATTACGTTGATTTGGAGCCGTACTTTTACGACGCCACGAAGACGCAGCTTGACGAGACGCTTGCCATCGACGGCCTGCACCCTGATATTCGCGGAAAAATGCTGATGGCGGAGCTTATCAATGCGCATCGGGATCTATTTCGTGAACCGTAACCAAGAAAATTGCGGAAAAAACTTGCAATCGTCTTGCCGCTATGATAATATATCTACATTGTTTGAAAGAATATAAGAATTTTACTTCGTGCAAGGAGGTGTATCATAGATGGCACATGTTTGTGAAATTTGCAACAAAGGGCCGATGAGCGGCATGAATGTCAGCCATTCCCATTTGAAGACGAAGCGTCGTTGGTATCCGAATATCCAGCGCGTGCGCGCCATTGTGGACGGCGAGGTGAAGCGCGTCAACGTCTGCACGCGTTGCCTGCGCTCCGGAAAAGTCCAGCGCGCAATCTGATTA
>CACZOL010000121.1 GCA_902782705.1 uncultured Selenomonadaceae bacterium | reverse complement strand
TATATTGAGCTTGCAAACAGAGGGAGTAGCCCAAGGAACTGTCATGCGCAGTTCCCACGGCCGTCATCGTCAGGACGGGCATTTTGCCCCGGTGCGGTCGGCATGATGTGAAATTGTGCAGCGAGACTTTGCTTTGCGCGTAGTTGGCGCGCGGCGAGGACTCGCTGCTTTTGTGTATGGGAGGCGTTTTTATGAATCCTGTGGTTTCCGTTTTAATCGCTTTTGCGGTGCTTGTGGTCGGATTTTGGCTTTTGGTGAAGGGCGCGGACTATTTCGTGGACGGTGCGTCGGCGGTGGCTCGGCGGCTCCGTATTCCGCCGCTTGTGGTGGGGCTGACCATCGTTTCGATGGGTACGAGCCTGCCGGAATTGGCGGTCAGTGTGACGGCGGCGTTTGCCGGAAGCAACGAGGTCGCCGTCAGTAATGTGACCGGGTCGAACATTTTCAATCTGTTGGTGGTTTGCGGTATGTCCACGCTCTTCATGCCGATGACGGTCGATGAAGGAACGCGGAAGCGCGAGCTGCCGTTCTCGATTTTATGCGCGGTACTGATGGCGGCTTTCGGAGTGACGGGACCGGCAGAAGGCGAGGGCGTCGTCGGCACTATCGGACACACGGAAGGCTTCGTGATGCTGGCGTTGTTCGTGGGTTTTCTCGCTTACACGGTTTACATGGCACGCAAAGGGCGCGGCGATATGGAGGAGGCGGAAGAAGGCGAACTGCTTTCTCCGATGCGGAGCCTGATTTATATTGTCGGCGGTATTTTGGCAATCAAGTTCGGCGGTGATTTTGTCGTTGGCGGAGACGCGGTGATCGCCGGACGGGAAATTTCCTACGGTGCGATAGCCATTGCGCGGGTGCTGGGGATGAGCGAGACGTTGATCGGACTGACGATCATCGCCCTCGGCACGAGCCTGCCGGAGCTGGTCACGTCGGTGGTGGCGGCGAGGAAGGGCGAGGTGGATATGGCCCTCGGCAACGTCATCGGTTCGAATATTTTCAATATCCTGTTCATCCTCGGCACGACGACGGCGATTCACCCTGTAAGCTTTACGATGGAAAACCTCGTGGACGACGTGATGCTGATCCTGTTCAGCGTCATGGTCTGGCTGTTCTCGGCGACGGACGGAGGAAAACTCGTAAAGCGTGAGGGAATCACGATGCTCGCCTGCTATGTCGGATTCGTCGCTTACGCGATCTGGCGCGTGTACGGGGTTTGATTATGAAGTCATGTATACATACCGGAGCCATTGACAAACGGAACGTACACTGCCATAATATCTTTATATTTGCAGAAATGGACGCTGCAAAAATTTTCATGATTCCCTGGGGAGGGCGGCTTTGATGCGAAACGTGCTTTCCGTCTATGTGCATAATCAGCCGGGCGTCTTGGTACGCGTCGCCAGCATGTTTTCCCGGCGGGAATTCAATATCGACAGCCTGGCCGTCGGCGTCACCCAGTCGCCGGAGCGTTCGCGGATTACCGTTGTGGTCCACGGCGACGAAGGGCTGGTGGATCAGATGATCAAACAGTTGGAAAAGATGCCCGACGTTGTGGCTGTCCAGCGGCTTGACAAAGATTCGGCGGTATTCCGCGGCCTGACGATGATCAAGGTCAAAGCGGATGATACGAACCGGCTTGACGTACTTAAAATGGCGGAACTTTTCCGCGCGCACGTCATCGACGTGCAGTCGACGACGCTGATTTTTGAGATCACCGGCGACGACGAGAAAGTGACTGCGTTTGTCCAGCTCCTTTCACCCTATGGCGTTCTTGAGGTCATCAGGACGGGCCTCATCGGCCTTGAGCGCGGGGAGCATACAATAAAAGAACATTGCGAGGAGAGGGAGTACTATGGCAAAAACTTATTATGACCAGGATGCGAATTTCGACCTTTTGAAGAGCAAGACCGTGGCGATTATCGGTTACGGCAGCCAGGGTCATGCACATGCGCTGAATCTGAAGGACAGCGGTGTCAACGTCATCGTCGGTCTTTATGCGGGCTCGAAGTCGAAGGCGGCGGCGGAGTCCCACGGACTCAAGGTGCTGACGGTGGCCGAGGCGGTCAAGCAGGCCGACGTCACGATGATCCTGATTCCGGAC
>CACZOL010000120.1 GCA_902782705.1 uncultured Selenomonadaceae bacterium | reverse complement strand
CAATTCACAAAGATTCTGCCGGAAACGATTCGTATCCAAAAGATAAAATGCGTCGCCATGACGAAGCGCCAACCGTTTCAGTTGGGCACTGTCGATAATATCTTCAGCCGAAGAACGGCCCTTCACGATTTCACGAACCGCTGCGGCGACTTTTTCCTGATTGTCCGCGAAAAACGTCTCCGGCTTTTGAGAAAGCTCCTCTTCATACGTCCGTATCGCTTTCAAGTTCGACGAGAACGACTCCGCAAGATTCGAACCGGTAAATGTTTTTTCGTCGCAGAAAGCCCGCGACAGGATCACCATGCTCGATCCCAGCCGATAATGTTCGGCGAGAACCATGCGCCCGGGCAGGAGCCCGCCGTCGAGTTTTGCCAGCCCTCCGAATCCGTATGGAATCCCGGCTTTACGGATAACCGCGCAAATTCTGTCCACCGTGCCGTCAGCCAAAGGCTCGAACAGGAACTTTTGATGATGTTCCAAATGAAGATCGTTGAGCCCGATATGAATCTCATCAACGCCCGGCACTTTGACGATTTCCTCGATATTTCTCTCGGCGTCCACGGTTTCCAGCAACAGGAGTACCTTTGCACGCCCCGCCACGATATGCACAAACTGTTCCGCTTCGTCCGCCGTGCGAAACATGGGCAGCATGACGATATCCGCGCCCCGGGCGAGGGCCTCGTCGACCTCCGCCTTGGTGCCGCTATACAACGGATTGACCCGCACGAGAAGCTGGGCTTTGTTGAGTACGCCGCGAATGACAGAGATATCCTGCATCGTATGATGGGACTTGACGGTATTCATTCCCCGCTGCCGTTCCTCTTTGCCCATGGTCTCGAGGTCGACCCAAACCCGGTCTACGCCGTTTGCGTCCGCAATCTTAGCGACTTCCGGGTTGTTCGTTATGTACATGAATTTCAACGGCAACACAAAGCCACTCCTTCATGACAATTCCACAATTTTAATGAAGCAATCGAACTTGGTCAAAAATGTTCCTTATGCCGTCATTTCCTCGCCGCTGAACGTCGGCACTGCTTTTTTCAGGGCGCGTTTCGCCGCCGCGTCGTCGTTTTGGTCCGACGCCTCGTGCAGCATCTCGAGCGTTGCGGCAATCTCCTGTCTGGTTTTCGGTTTGTCGCGCTCGACGAAGATCAACTCGTTCTCGGTTTTTTCGAATTCCTCGCCCTGGATATGCAGTTCTTCGAAAAGCTTCTCGCCGGGGCGGAGACCGATTTCCACGATGTCGATATCTTTGTACGGCTCATGTCCCATCAGGCGAATCAGCGCTTCCGCCAAATCGAGGATCCTGACCGGTTTCCCCATATCGAGAACGTAGAGTTCTCCGCGGCGGCTCATTGCGCCCGCCTGCAGGACGAGCTGGCACGCCTCGGGGATAGTCATGAAATATCTGGTGATTCGTTTGTCAGTAATCGTGACGGGGCCGCCCGCCTCGATCTGGCGACGGAACAGCGGCACGACGCTGCCCCGGCTGCCGAGGACGTTGCCGAATCGCGTGCAGCAGAAATTTGTCTTGCTGTCCGTACGGCTCTGGAAGATCATTTCACAGACGCGTTTTGTGGCGCCCATGACGCTGGTGGGGTTGACCGCCTTGTCCGTGGAAATCATGACCGCTTTTTCCACTTCGTATTTCTCGCAGCAGTCCACGACGTTCAACGTACCGAAGATGTTGTTCTTGACCGCCTCGACCACGTTCTTCTCCAGGAGCGGCACATGCTTATGCGCCGCCGCGTGGAACACCACGTCGGGACGAATCTTTCGGAACACATGGTCAAGCTGTCCCTCGTCACAAATGGAAATAATCTCCACCGCAAGGTCGAGATTCCCGCCGTAGCTGTTTTTCAATTCCTGTTGAATATCATACGCCGCGTTTTCGTATACGTCAAGCAACACAAGGCGTTTCGGCTGCATGCCCGCCAGCTGACGCGCAAGCTCGCTGCCGATACTGCCGCCGCCGCCGGTGACGAGAATGGTCTTCCCCCGGTAATACGCCTCGATCTCCCCGCCCATCACATAACGCGGCTTCCGGAAAAGCAAATCTTCTATGTCGAACGCACGCAGACGGCGCACCTCGTTTTTGAAATCCTCTACAGACGGGTAATCATAAATTGCCAGCTTGCAGCCAAATTCGCGATAGCGTTCGTAAAAGGCCTTTCTGCGCTCCACAGTCATATCCGAAATGGCAAAAATGAAGGTATGAATCGAAAGGCTTTCAACAAGGGCGGAGGTGATATCTTCTTCCGCAAAAATGCGGATACCGTTGATCTGACGCCCGATTTTTTCCGGATCGATTTCTATGAAACAACAAGGCTGATAATCCGAACGCTGCCCTTTCAACATCTCTTCCATCAAAGCCGCGCCGAGGCTGCCCGCGCCGACAATGGCGGCGTTCAGTCGCTGCCGCTTTTCTGTATCCGGCTGGATATCCACACCGAGAAGATCTTTTGCCAAGCGACGGCTTTGCAGGATTTTCCACGACTGCCGCGACGCGTTGTCCAAAAGGTATTGATACGTCAATCGCATGCCGATGGCGAGCAGCAAATTGAAAAGTCCCGCCGCCACCAATGCCGGCGTCACGGACGGAGGTATATGCATCGCCAACGAAACAAGATTAGCAATGAATCCTGCCAAAAAATCGGCGATAATCAGCCGCAAATACAACGCGGCATTGCCGTAACGCCAAATATGGCTGTAAATTCCCAGTTTTGCGCGACTGAGGAAAAGACATAGGCCCCATGCCGCCACATACATCAAAAAGGGCTTGACGCCAAATTGTTGCGCACGAATGTCCATTAACATCAAAAGCGCGCTCGTCGAGGCGAACAGCAAAACTAAATCGTATTTAATAAGTTGCCACGAATGTTTATGAAGCGTCATTATTTGCTTCCACCTTGTTCACGATCATACTGATATCATCGTCATCAACCTTGACACAGTTCAGCACACATCCGAGGATTGGCGTTTTCATCTGTGCCAAACGTTTTTTGGCAAGGCGCGCATCCTTAGGACGCTCCTCACCGCTCTTCACAACGAAAAGCACACCGTCTGCCGCCGAAGCAAAAGATATTGCGGACGCGCTCTCAAGCACCGAAGCTGCGTCCAATAAGATATAATCATAATTTGCCACCAAAGTGTTCAGCATTTGCCGCACAGCTTCCGGCGAGATGGCAATTGGCGCGTTAACGCCCGCCGCCACAAGCTCAAGTCCCGTCTGAGCTGTCGCCTGCCGAAACGCACTCAAATCCCCACCGGAGGCGACACAATCGAAAAGCCCCTGCACCTTGAGACCGAAAATCTCATGCTGCGTCGGATGCGACAAATTACAATCGACAAGCAATACTTTCTTTCCTGCCTGCGCCATGACAATCGCCAAATTCGCAGCAATCGTAGACTTTCCCGCACTGGAACCGGCACTTGTAATTTCTATAATTATCGGCGAACTATCCTTAACCGCTCCGCAAATTCCCGCCGCAACCGCCCGATACGCTTCGGCCATCGGGCTTTTCGGATCACGGTACGAAACCGCATTTATCATTTCCACAAAAGGCCTCCGATCTGCCGCCAAACGCTTTTTTGTCCGCGTCGAGTCATCGCTTCCTCAAGCGACGTCTTTTCCGGTACGACGCCAATCACGGGAAGCCCCAGATAGTCTTCCACATCCCGTTCCGTCGCAAGCCGACGATCCACAATCGCTTTCATCACTGCAAATCCGCTACTGAAAAGCAATCCCAGCAGAACACTGACCGCCAAAGTTCGATTCCAGTAAGTGGCGGCAGGCGCCGTTGGCAGAGTCGGCGCATCCACGATCTCCACTTCGTTATGGCTGACGACGACGACCTCTACCACAGGAGACGATGCTCCAGCGTTCGACTCCGTCGGGTTATCGCCCGTAAGATATCGCGTTTCAAACTGTTCCTTATCCGCCATATAGGCTTGAAAGGCTTGTATCAAAAGCTCATTGCCTTTTTTTGATGTTTCCGGGCTATCGGCTGTGAATCTAACCTTCAAAAGACGCGTGTTCTTGATAGGTTCCGCCGTCACAATGCCGGGCTTTCCTAAAACGTCCGTCACCGACTGAAGAACGCTTTTGCTTTTCAACATCTCCGCACAAGTTTGCATTCGTTCGGCAGTATTTGAACCGTCCCCTAAAGGATACGACGTATTAACCATCAAGGCCTTGGCGTCGCCTCCTCGCGAGCTATCTCCCAAAAATACCTGCTGCACCGGTTTGACTTGCAGACATGCTTCAGACTCATATGCCGGCGCGGTTCTTCTCGCAAAAAGCCAACCCATCGCCACCAAAACACAACAAATTGTCACCACGAGAATATTGCGGAAATTGGCCCATAAGACGCCAACGATTTCCGTCAAATCAATTTCCATATAATCTCTTTCATTACTATTATCCAACGCTATGCCTCCCACGGAAACATTGAGCATACTTTTCTTTATAAACTCCGTATTACTATATCATATCTCACTATCCCGCGCAATAAAAATCGCGCGTCTTTCCTAGGCAAGAAGAAGTTTTCATAGTACTTTTCATAGTACTTTTCATATACATAAATCTTCTTTATAAATATATTTCTTTTACAGCGTGACATTTCTATGAAAATACGGTATGATTATTTTTCGATGAGCACACATCCATCGATCACATTTCACTACCCACGGGAGACTTTGTTATGATCACTCTTTCCCATATCGAAAAAACAT
>CACZOL010000119.1 GCA_902782705.1 uncultured Selenomonadaceae bacterium | reverse complement strand
TACATGGAATTCGCATTCTCGGAGACGGTGATGCTCATGTAGCCGGAAAGCTCGTCCACGAGATTGTCGCGCTCGTCCCGAAGGTCGTTGGCCATGCCGCCGGCAGACTCCGCCGCCATGATGGACTTGTTCAGCTTCACGAGGCGGTCGGTAATGGAATTGATATGCGTGACATTGATCTGGATGTCGTCGTACTCGAACTTGATCTGCTGCTGGAGCTGCTTCGTCGAGGCCTGCATACGGTCGATCAGGATGCCCGACTGCTCGATGACGGCGGTGCGCTCGCTGGTGTTGCTGGCTTCCTTCGACATGTCCACCCAGGACTGGTAGAAAGCCAAGAGCGCGTTTTGCATGCCCGTATCGTCGGAGTCGTTGAAAATCGCTTCGAGCTTCTGATAGTTTTTCTGGCGTACCGCCGCGTATTCCTGATCGGCGTATTCCCGCCAATACTGCTTATCCGCGTAGACGTCGCGGGCGCGCGTAATCGACAGCGAGTCGACGCCGGAGCCGACGAACTGCCGTATGCCGTTCGCATAGATGGTGTCCGGCATGACCGCCGCCTGATTGACGCTCTGCCGCGAGTATCCTTCCACGTTGGCATTGGTCATGTTGTGGCCGGTGGTTTCCAGCGACAGACGGTTCGTGCTGACGCCGCGATACATGGTGTTGATTCCGGCAAATGTCGAGCGCACTCCCATGATGATCCGTTCCTTTCGGTCGTCCTTGTGATTATTTTCGTATCCTTACTGTTCGCTTGTCTAAATTCCGCTGTGCGTTGTTGTCGTCGGTCGACGTAGCGCCTTTACTACGACTCCCTCCTCCGCCTCGCACAGCGAAATTTATCCTAAGCGATTATTTTTACATCCTCATTCCTATTATTCTTACACGCTTGTATCCAAAAGTTTTCTTCCCTGCGTCGTCGACTGCTGAGGCGCGTCCGGCGTCCCGTAAGCGGGAGAGGCGGCAGCCGCCGTCATGACGTTCAGGCTGAAGGTCAGATATTCCATCGCATGATTGAGCAAGCCGTGGCTCGCTTCGCCCACATCCTTCAGTTTCTGCAGCAGGCTGTTCAGCCTTTGCATCTGCTGGCGCGCGCGGGTCTTCTCTTTCGAGTAGGGCAGCCGCCCCACCGCTTCTTCAAGCGTCTCCGCGCCAAGCTCGGCGAGAAGCGCCGTCTTTTCCTTTTCGTAAGCCGCAAGCTCGCGAAGCGTCGCATTGATCGCTTCCGTCGCCTCCGCCACCGCTTTGCCGTTCAAGTGCTCTTTCAGCGCTTTCCGCTGCGTCTCCGCCTGCTCATAAAGGCGAAGGGCAAGGGAAAGCTCCTTCCCCAAAAGCGGAAGGATCTTGTCCAGCGGCGTTCCCGTATTCTCATTGTCCATATTGCTTCCTCATGCCTGAAAGTCGAACTTCTTTTCCCGCGAAACGCTCTCCGTCCCCGTTTGCCCGTAAGTCGGATCGATTGAGGAGTTCGACAGGCGGTTCAGATGATACTCGACGGCGCCCAGCGCCTGCCGAATCAGGAATTCATTCGCGTCGCTCGCTTCCTGCGCGTCGTTCACCGCCTTATTCAGGCGCACATGCGCTTTTCGCAGCAGGAGCCGAAGTTCCTCCGGGCAGGCTGCTTCCACCTCCGCCATCGTCGTAGCGGCGTGGGTGGACGGAATTTCTTTGGATAACGCCAAAAGCGCATCCTGCCGGCTTTTTTCGGCCACGCGGATGCGCTCAAGCTGCTGCTTTTCTTCCTCCACCAAGGGCTCCAGCCCTTTGAGGTCAACGGCGACAAGCACGGCTCTCTTTTTGCCCGCGATGGCGAGAAGCGCCGCATACGCGTCGGATAAATCATTCAGGGCTTGGATCAGATTCTTCCACATAGCGCTGCCTCAATAGCGCATGGCAAGCATATCTGCCGCCAGCGTCTCCGCCGCCACGTGATACGTCCCGTTCGCGAATTCACGCCGCAGGGCTTCCACGCGATCCATACGAGCGCTATCCGCCTCTCCGCGAAGCTGGCTGAGCGTCTGGCTGAAGCTTTTCGCCTCGCTGGACATCACGAATTCCGTCGCTTTCGTCGCCTCAGGGCGTTTTACGTCTTTGACGGACGCGGTCTGTTTCCGGTTCGTAAAGATCCCGGTCGCAGCTTGGAGGTAATTGCTGATAATCATTTTGGTTCACCATCCTCTGCTCGGCGCGTCCGTGCACCTTGGCATTCCTTCCCTTGCTTTCTGACTATCCATCGAAAAAAAAGCCGGGAATCTTAACCCCGGCTTTTAGACGATTATAGCAATTTATTCTCGTTTTTCTCTTTTTTTCTCTCTTTTTCGCTTTCTTAGCACCCTTGCCGATATTTCTTAAAGTTTTCTTAGGAAAAGTCAAGAAAAGCCGGAAAACATATGCGTTTTCCGGCTTCTTCCATCAGGATTTTTGTATGCCCATATCTTTCGAGCGGAAGCCCGTGCCCATCGGCCGTTTTTCTTTGACCGCCTGCACCGCGCGTTCCACGGCTTTCTTCTGGGCCTTGACGACTTCTTTTTTCAGCTCCGCGTCGCATTTCTCGCAGAAACGGCCGTTATGGATCAACTTGCCGCATTTCTCGCACGGATACGAAATGTCGATGCCGTCCTGTACGAACCGT
Organism: uncultured Selenomonadaceae bacterium; assembly: GCA_902782705.1. Taxonomy (GTDB): domain Bacteria; phylum Bacillota; class Negativicutes; order Selenomonadales; family Selenomonadaceae; genus RUG12372. The sequence goes on along the minus strand of CACZOL010000119.1, from coordinate 6,950 downwards.
CCTTCTTTGATCATGCGGCGAACGAGCCGCTCCTTGGCGCCCTCGACGCCCTCCACGATGTCTTTGATCGTCGAATGCGGATGATCGCGCACAAAAGAGGAAATCTTCAGCATCAATTCCTCTTCCCGATCCATACAATCCCTGCATATTCTCGCGCCCATGTCCATGAAAAGCTTTCCGCACTCCGGACAATTTTTCAGCTTGCCTGCCATTGTTCTCACTCCTGTGTCCTGTGTCTTTGTCGCTGCATACCGAAGAAATCAAATTCACAATTATTTTATACCAAAATGCCTTTTTCGGCAAGTCTGCAAAAAGCATGTCCAAAAATCACACAAATCGATCAAATTACGATCTTGCCGAGGTATTTTTTCGTCAGGCAAGGAAAAGTGCTCGAAGTCGTAGTCGCTCACTACGTCGAGAGCACTTTGACACAGCATGACGGAAAAAGAACCGGCAAGTCTGCAAAAAGCATGTCCGAAAATCACACGCGATCGCTGGAAAGCGCCAACGCCCGAACCTCCGCCGCGCCTGCGGCTTTAAGCGTACGCGCGCACTCGGCAAGCGTCGCGCCCGTCGTAAAAATATCGTCGACGAGCAGGATCGTCTTGCCGGCCATTTCCTCGCGGGAAATGTCGTCCGCCGGTGCGAACGCGCCCCGAATATTTTCCATGCGCTGCGGCGCGGGCAGGCCGAACTGCGGCTCCGTCTCCCGCGTGCGAACCAGCGCGCGCCGCCATGTCCAGCCCCGCGCGGTCAGCCAATCGCGAAAGATCATCTCGGTCTGGTTGCCGCCGCGCGCTTTTTCTTTCGCGGCGAAAAGCGGCACGGGCACGACGAGTTCCTGCCCGCGCCCCGCCTGCGGCAATTTTTCGCCCGCCGCGTCGAGAAACGTCTTCAGCGCATCGAGACCGTCCCGTCGATTTTTGAATTTCAGCGGCAGCAAAAGCGCGCGCAGCGGTCCGTGATAGAGACCCAGCGCCCACGCCTCGGAGATCGCGCCGCGCTGCGCGTCGTCCAGCGGAAGCCGACGCACGCGGACGGCAGACGCAAGACACGGAGCGCACCAGCCGCCCTTTTTCTCCACGTAAGCGCCGCAAGCGGGGCAGCGGGGCGGGAACAGGAAATCCAAGAGCGGCGCGCAGAAATCCCGCCAGCCGCTCATTCGAGTGCCCCCGCAAGCCGGGCGGCGAGCAAGGTAAAGCGTCGGCGCGTCCTGTCGTTTCCTACGGCGACGGCAAGGGCACGGGGATTGCCCAGCAGGATCACCCGTTCTTTCGCGCGTGTGACTGCGGTATAGAGCAGATTCCTCTGCAGCATGGCCCGATGCCCGAGCACGACAGGCAGGACGACCACGGGATATTCGCTGCCCTGGCTCTTATGTACGCTCATCGCATAGGCGGGCTGCAGCTCGCTCATTTCCTCGCGCTTGTATTCTACCGCGTTTTCTTCGCCATAGCGCACGACAAGCCCTTGCGCGCCGACGCGCGTGACGAATCCGACGTCGCCGTTGAACACGCCTTTTTCATAGTCGTTTTTCGTCTGCATGACTTTGTCCCCGACGCGGTAAGAAAAGCCGCCCGCCGCGATTTCGAATCCGCCTGTCTCGGGCGGGTTCAGCGCGTCCTGCAGGAGGCGGTTCAGCCGGTCGATGCCGCATTCGAGGCGATGCATGGGGGAAAGCACCTGTACGTCGCGCATGGGATCGACGCCCGAGGCGGGAAGCTCGTCCCGGCAGAGCGCGACAATGGCCGCCGCCGTCTCCTCCTCCGTGGCACAGGCGCGAAACTCGAACGCGCTTCCCGCCGCGCAGTCCGGCATACGGCCCGCGTTGACGGCATGCGCGTTCCTGACGATCAGGCTCTCCCCCGCCTGCCGGAAAATATCGGTGAGCCGCACGCTGGGGAACATGTTCGAGCGCAGCATGTCGGCGAGCACCGTGCCGGGGCCGACAGACGGGAGCTGATCCACGTCGCCGACAAGTATGACGTGACAGCCGCGCGGTACGGCGGCGAGGAAATGCTGCATGAGCACGACGTCCATCATCGAGACTTCGTCAAGGATCACGACGTCCGCCTCGATGGGCGTGTCCTCGTCGCGCTGGAATATGGTCGTCCCCGTATCGTCGGCCTGCGCCTCCAGCATGCGGTGAACGGTCGTCGCCTTGCGCCCCGTCGCTTCGCCGAGACGCTTCGCCGCCCGGCCCGTCGGCGCGCCGAGACGCACGGAAAGGCCGAGCCGTTCCAGTACGCCGATCATCCCGCGGACGACTGTAGTCTTGCCCGTGCCGGGACCGCCCGTCAAGATGAACACGCCATAGCGAAGCGCCGCCGCCACGGCGTCGCGCTGCCCGTCAGACAAGGTGACGCCGTCGGCCCGCTCCCACGACTTCGCGATTTCTTCCGGCTCGTCCACGGGAAAGACTTCCGCATGGTCGGCGATGAAGCGGAGCGCCTCTGCCGTCTGCGTCTCCGCAGCGTAAAGCGCGGGCGGATAAATCAGCGTCTCCGCCCCCTCCGTCTCATAAAAAAGACGCCCCGCCTCGATCTCGTCCCGCACCGATTCACGCACGAGCGCCGGGTCGACGCCGAGCAGGCTCGCCGTGTCGCGCACGAGCCGCTCCTCCGGCAGGCAGCAGTGGCCGGAGGACGCCACGCCGTCGAGCAGGAAGCGGACGCCCGCCGCGATGCGGGAAGGGCTGTCCGGCTCCGCGCCCGCCGCCATCGCCAAGGTGTCGGCCGTGCGAAAACCGACGCCCGAAACTTCCCGCGCCATGCGATACGGGTCCATCTCCAGCACGTCCAGCGCGAAAGAGCCGTATTGCTTGTAGATGCGCGCGCCGTAAGCGCCCGAGACGCCGTGCATTTCGAGCCAGAGCATGATCTCTTTCAGCTCCGACTGCTCATGATACGACGCGTGAATTTTTTGCGCGGTCTTTTTCCCGATGCCGTCCACCGAAAGCAGACGATGCGGCTCGTTTTCGATGACTTCGAGCGCCTGCGCGCCGAACTCGGCCACGATGCGCCGCGCGGTCGACGGACCGACGCCCTGTACGGCGCCCGACGACAGGAATCGCAGCACGCCCTGTTCGCTGGTCGGCGCGGCGACGCGGATATGCGCGGCGCGAAATTGCATGCCGAAGCGCGGGTGCTCCACCCAATCGCCAGACAGCTCGACTTCCTGCCCGACAAGGGGCGCGGCGGACGATACGGTAGCCGTGACGCGCCCCGTCCGCCCCTCCTGCGTGAGGCGGAACACGGAAAAGCGGCCGTCGCCGCTGTCAAAGATCACGCTGTCCACGACGCCGGTAAGTTCTTCCATTTCTTCCGCCTCCTTTCGTATCTTGCCTTCCCCTCAAGGGGAAGGCTCAATTAATGCGCTCCATTTCTCGTATCGCCGTTCGATTTCCGCTTCCTTCGCCGCGTATTCCCCGGCGATGCGTCGGCTCTCCTCCGGGTTTTGCTGAAGGGCCGGATCGTTCATCTCATGCTCCAGCAATTTCAGCTCCGCCTCCGCCATGGCAATTTCCGCCTCCGCGCGCCGCAAGAGCTCGTCGCGTTTCTCATCGCTTACTTTGTTTAAGTTCGGTGCGGCGACGCGCTTCTCTTTTTCCGTCTTCTCTTCCGATCGCGGCTTTTCCTTGGCAGCCTGCGCCTTCTCCGGCTTCCTCGTCTCGCGCGAAGCCGTCTCGTCCTGCGCTAAGAGGGCCTCTTTTTTCTCCCGGTAGTAGTCGTAGCCGCCGTCGTAGCGCGTAAGCCGTCCTCTCTCCATCTCCAGCGTCACGTTCGCGACTTTGTTCAAGAAATAGCGGTCATGGGAGACGACGACGAAAGTGCCGGGGAAAGCCATCAGTGCGTCCTCCACCGCCTCTTTGGCCGGAATGTCCAAATGGTTGGTCGGTTCGTCCAATACGAGGAAGTTCGCGCCGGTCAGCATCAGCTTCAAAAACGCGAGCCGCGACTGCTCGCCGCCCGACATTTCCCCGATCACGCGCTCCGCCTCGTCCCCTCGGAACAGGAACGCGCCGAGCGCCCCCCGCGCCGACTCCTCGTCCATACCGAATTCGTAGAGGATTTCCTCCAGCGCCGTGCGCTCCGCGTGCAGCCCTTCATGCTGCTGCGAGAAGTAGCCGATCTTGACGCGGCTGCCGAGCTTCACGCGGCCCGCTGCGGGCTCCAGCTCGCCGACGATGAGCCGGAGCAGCGTTGTCTTCCCCTCGCCGTTCGCCCCCACGATCGCGACGCCGTCGCCGCGCCGCACGAGCATGGAGACATGGGAAAAAACTTCGTGACCGCCGAAAGCCGCCGACGCGTCCTCGACTTCGACGACGCGCTCCGCGCACTCCGACGGCGGGTGAAACGCGAAATAGTTGAACCGGGCCTTTTCCGGCGGCAATACGATACGCTCCATCCGGTCGAGCTGGCTTTGCCTGCCCCGTGCCTGCTTCGCTTTGATCCCCGCACGATAGCGGCGGATATATTCTTCCGTCTCGCGGATCTTTTCCTGCTGTTTTTCGTACGCCGCCTCAAGCGCCGCGCGGCGCTGATCGCGCACTTTCCGGTAATATTCGTAGTTTCCCTCGTAGACCGCAGCCGTCCCGTGCTCCAGCCCGATGATTTTCGTCGCGACGCGGTCAAGGAAGAAGCGGTCGTGGGAAATCAGCAGCACGCCGCCGCGATATGAGCGCAGGAATTCCTCCAGCCACTCGATCATGCGAATGTCGAGATGGTTCGTCGGTTCGTCGAGAAATAAAAAATCCGGCTCGCGGAGAAGCGCTTTCGCCAGACAAACGCGCGTCTTCTGCCCGCCGGAAAGATGTGCGACGCCGCCCGCGAGGTCGGCGTCCGTGAAACCGAGCCCGAACGCCACGCGACGAATCCGGCTCTCCACGTCGTAACCCTCCAGACGCTCGAACCTTTCCGCCACGCGCCCGTATTCGTCCAAAAGCGCCTCGTCCGCGTCGCCGCGTGATTTCAAAAGTTCATGCTCCAGCGCTTTCTTTTTTTCACCGAGGCGCAAAATGTCCGAGAACGCGGCGCGAAATTCCTCGTGCAGCGTTCCCGTGCCGAGGGACGCCTGCTGTTCCACATAGCCGACGGAGTCCCCCGCGTCGAGCTTCACCGTCCCGCCGTCCGTTTCCTCCTCGCCTAAAATGCACCGCATCAGCGTCGTCTTGCCCGCGCCGTTCGCGCCGACAAGCCCCGCGCGTTCGCCTTTCGCCACGCGGAAACTGACGTCCCTGAAAAGCTCCGTCACGCCGAAAGACTTTGCCAATCCCCCGACAAAAAGCTCGCTCATCGCTTGTAATCCCTTCCTATTTCCAGTACCGCCGCGTCGCTGTCCCCGGCGCGGACGACGCACGGGAACGGAAGCTCGTCAAAGAGCGATTCCGCGCCCTTCGGAACGGTCAAAACCGTTTCCTCCTTGTCGTTTGTCGAGCCGTTCCCCACATCCTCGTCGTCGATATTGAACCCGCGCTCCCGAAGCACGTCGGCGGACGCCGCCGCCGCGCCCTTGATGCCGCTGCAGTTCAGCACGCGCACGCGAATATTTTCCGGCGCGAGTTTCTTCGGTTTCCCGTCCGCCTTTTCCGCCGGCTTCGCGTCTTTCTTAACCGGCTGCGGTTCCGATTGATCCGCGTCCGCCGTCGACGCTATACGAATCGTTCCGTTGACGTCCGCCAGTCCCGCCGGCAGACCTTGTCTGTACGCTTCCGCGTCCTTCGCCGCCCGCGCGTCCATCTCCGCCGTATAATCCAGCCCCGTCTGCTGCGCGAAAAGCTTGCGCGCGGCGGAAATATCCGGCAGCCAATAGCTCGTTTCCTGCCACCAGGCGGGCTTGCCCGGCAGCACTTCCGAAACGACGCCGTTTCCTTTGACGTCCGGTAAAATCGACACAATGCGAATCATTTCGCCGACTTCCATGTCTGTCTCCACCACCGACGCCATCTCGCGGACAAGCTGCGGGATATGCGGGATCACTTCCGAAGACGCAACCCGCGCAAGAAGCGCCTGCAAGAATTTCTGCTGACGGCGAATCCGCCCAAGATCGCCCTCCTCGTCACGGAATCGCACATACTGCATCGCGCCCGCACCGTCCAAATGCTGCTCGCCCGGCTCGAGATCGATGACAAGTCCGCCGTCTTCATCCCAAGGGTCCTCGTAATGCATACTTTTTTCCACGTCGATATCGACGCCGCCCAGCGCGTCGATCATCCGCTCAAACGCGTGAATGTCAACCAATACGTATCCGTCCAGGCGCGTCGCCAGCAGCCGCTCCAGCATGGCCTGCGTATATTCGTGGCCGCCGTAAGCGTATGCGTGATTGATCTTCTCGTACGCGCCCTTTTCCATCTCGACGCGCGTGTCCCGCGGAATGGAAAGCACCGACGCGCGTTTCGCCGACTCGTTCAGCGAGACGAGGAAAAGCGTATCGCTGCGTCCCGTATCGTCGGTCCGCGGATCGACGCCCATGACCATGATTTCCGTCGTCTTGTCCGACACGAGCATATCGGGCGGAATGTCCTCTTTGCCCGCAGACGGCCAAGGAATCAACTTACACGCGCCCACGCCAAGACCGAGCACAAGCAAAACGAGTACCGCCAAAACGACCAGCCGCCGCGCCTTTCTTCTCCGGCTGCGTTTCCTTCGCATTCCGATTCCCTCTTTCCTTAAGTATCATACATAAAAATAAGTATAACAAAAAAAAACGCCCCCCGCAACGAAGACGGGGGTAGAATATGGAAACGGGTCGAAAGGAAATACTTGCAGATCAAAGCGGGAAAAACGACTGGAATTCGGAGGAATGACAAAAAAGGACTGCCGCAGGAAGAAAACTTCTTCTTGCGGCAGTCCTTGATGAACGATTGGTGCGCCCGGCGCGATTCGAACGCGCGACCCTCGGTTTAGAAGACCGATGCTCTATCCAGCTGAGCTACGGGTGCAAATATGGTC
>CACZOL010000118.1 GCA_902782705.1 uncultured Selenomonadaceae bacterium | reverse complement strand
TTCCATATACACGGTCGTCACGGTTCTCTTCACAACCTTTGCGCTCTATTGGTTCGGCGGCGATACGACGAAGGACTTCTCCTTTGCGCTGCTCATCGGGTTCTTCAGCGGCTGCTATTCGTCGATTTTCGTCGCGAGCCCGCTTTGGGTTACGCTTCGAAACTGGCATGAAGCGAAAAAGGCGAGAGTACATTAAAGAAAGGAAGATGAAGGTACACGAGATTTTTCCCGTGTGCCTTTTTCCATCTAACGGAGGAATTACCTTTGCGGAAAAAGTGGTCGATCGTAGGGACTGCGGACGTGTCGGATCAGGCGTTTGCAAAAGCGCTTGGCGTTTCGACCTTTCTCGCAGGCATTTTGCGCAGGCGAAATATTTCCGACGTGCAAAAGGCGCGGGCATTTTTGAATCCTGAACAGTTGCAGGCATATTACGATCCGTTTTTAATGCGGGACATGGACCGGGCTGTCGCTCGGATACGACAAGCGATAGAAGTATCGGAAAAAATTGTCGTGTATGGCGATTACGATGTGGACGGCATCACGTCGACGACTCTTCTCGTGCGTGCACTTCGCCGTCTCGGTGCCGTCGCCGACTATTACATTCCGAAGCGGGAGGAAGGGTACGGGCTTCATACGGAATCGTTGAAAAAAATCGCGGGGGACGGCGCCGGGCTCGTTGTGACAGTGGACTGTGGCATTGCTGGAATGGCGGAAATAGACGCCGTGCGCGGCGTCATAGACGTCGTCGTCACCGATCACCATTTGCCGGGAGATACGATTCCCGACGCGGCGGCGGTCGTCGATCCGCACCGTGCGGACTGTGGTTATCCTTTTAAGGAATTGGCGGGCGTCGGCGTCGCTTTCAAATTGTGTCAGGCGCTTTTCCGCGTCATGAAAGACGAAGCGTTTGAAGACGATCTGGAACTGGTCGCGCTGGGCACGGTCGCCGATATTGTGCCGTTGCTTTCGGAAAACCGCAAGCTTGTCAAGATCGGTCTTTCGCGTATGAAAGAAACGAAACTTCAAGGATTGAGACAGCTTATTGAGGTCGCTGGCCTCGCAGGGAAGGACATATCGAGCGGACAGGTTGGTTTCGTGCTTGCGCCGAGGTTGAACGCCGCCGGACGTTTGGAGACTGCAATGCGAGGCGTCGAGCTTTTGATGACGGAAGATGAGAATAAAGCACGGGACATTGCACTGATGTTGAACGAATTGAACGGCGAGCGTCAGCAGGTCGAGGCCGATATTTTGGAGCAAGCTCAAAAACAACTTGCTTCCGTTGATACGGCTTCTGCGCGTACGCTTGTTGTCGCTGGGAAAGATTGGCATTCAGGGGTAATCGGCATCGTCGCTTCACGCTTGGTCGATCTTTATTATCGTCCAACGGTTGTCATCAGTCTTCAGGACGGCGTGGGAAAAGGTTCTTGCCGAAGCATCAAGGGCTTTCATCTTTTCGATGCGCTGACGGCGGCGAAGGATACGCTGGTGCAGTTCGGCGGGCATGAGATGGCGGCAGGGCTCACGGTGCGGCCGGAAAATATCGGCGCGCTTCAGGAAGCGCTGGACGATTATGCGAAGAAAAATCTAACGGAAGAAGATTATATCCCTTGCCTCGAATTGGAATCCGAGCTTCGACCGGAGGAAATTACCATCGACTTGGTAAAAGAACTTGGACTTCTCGAGCCTTACGGCATGAATAACCCGCGTCCGTTGTTCTGCTGTCTCGGCATATGGGGGAGTGGAGCACATGCAATCGGGCGTGAGGGCCAGCATTTGAAGTTTTGCGTCGGCGGAGGCGACGGAACGCTGGAGGCGATCGGCTGGAACATGAGCGGAAAAGTCGTGACGGTTGACCGGGGCCCCGTTGATATGGCGTATGTGCCGGAGCTGAATGAATGGAACGGGAAAATATCCGTGCAGTGCAAATTGACGGACGTTCGATCATCCGAGGTGAGCGGTTCTTTTCCGACGCGGGATATGCTTGGAGGCATTTATATCTCACTGAAGAAAAGAAAGCGATTTTCCGACGATGTTGAAATGCTGGCGAAAGCATGTAATATTCCCGTTGACACGATGCAAACGGCGCTAAAGATTTTCGAGGAGCTTGGGCTTGCAGTTCATGAGGGAATGGAGTACCGGTTGGCGCCTCAACCAAAGCAAAAATTGGACTTGATGGATTCTCCGACGTATCGGAACGGAAAATTGATAACTTTGTAAACCGGATTTTACTTGTGCGTTTCAGAAAGTCGCTCCTCATGGAGCGGCTTTTTTGATGAAATTCAATAAAAACATGGGAATTTCAGTAAAATATCTGTGAAAATTTGCAGAAAAAAAAGGATATTGTTTTATCTTGTCGAAAGTATAAATGTTAAAGTCAAGAGGAATAGGGGGAATGGCGGCGTGGCAAATTTGGATATTGTGCGCGATAAGCGGATTTCCGGCTCTCCTGCTGTGCATCTTTTGTCAATGGCGGTTTTGTTGTTTGGCTTTTGGATGCTTCTTTCAGGTAATACGCAGACGAAATTTTTAGTGTATGGCGTGTTGACCGCGATTATCGCGTCGTGGGCCAGCTATCCGCTTCTTTTGGTTCCGAATGGAGATGATTCTAAACGATACTTCGTGTTCGGGATCAATCCTTTTAAGCTCATAGCATATTTCATCTGGTTGCTTTGGCAGCTTGTACTGGCGAATATCGATGTGATTCGTGCGACGGTGCGGCCTGAGATTGAGATCGATCCCTGTGTCGTTCGTTTCCGTTATCAGACGGACAATCCGATGGCGAGAGTCGTACTGGCGAATTCGATTACGTTGACGCCGGGAACGGTGACGATGAATTTGACTGACGATGGTGTGTATGAGGTTCATGCGCTGACTGTCGGAGCGGCGGATGGGCTTCGGAGTGGCGATATGCAGCAAAAAGTCGCGTGGCTTTATGGCGAGCCGTGTGATTTCACGTTGTTGGAAGGGAAGGATTGACGTGCGGATATTTTTTCTCGTGCTAATGGGCGTCCTTCTGGCGACAATCGGGCTGATGCTCCAGAGAGTCTTTCAAGGACCGTCGATATTTGATCGAATGAACGGCCTCGGCGTGATTACGGCGGACACGATTCTCCTGATCGTATTGTTCGGTTTTCTCGACAATCAGCCGGGTATGTACGTCGATCTTGCGATGGCTTACGCGATGATGGGATGCCTCGGCTCGGTGGTGCTGGCTAAGTATCTGGGAGGGAAGAAGCTATGATCTCTTGCACGTTCTTACAGGAGATGATTGCAGCCTTGCTGATGGGGCTCGGGCTTATTTTCCTCGTCGGCTCGATGATCGGGATGCTGCGCCTGCCGGATTTTTACAGCAGGGTTCACGCTTCAGGCAACAGCGAGACACTGGGAACGATGCTGGTTTTCCTCGGCCTTGCCGTTTACAACGGCGTTTCCATCACGTCGGCAAAGCTGCTGATTATCCTGATGTTTATTTTCCTCGGAAATCCAATCGGCTCACATATTTTGACAAAGGCAGCGTACAAAACGGGGCATCCGGTTTGGACGAAAAAAAGATTGCCGGAGGAAATTATGTCGGATGGGGATATAAAAGGAGGGGAAGCGAATGCAGATATACACAGTTGAAGCTATTCTGCTGATATTCCTCATTTTGATTACCATCTGCATCATTTATGAGCGCGATCTTTTGAGCGCGATTATGACATACGGCGCGTTTAGCTTTTGCGCCGTGCTGATGTATTTGATGATGGGCTCTCCCGACGTGGCGTTCACGGAAGTCGTCGTCGGTACGGTTTCGACGATTTTTTATGTAATCGCATTGAAAAAACTGGATAGGTGGTGCAAATAAATGCGCGGTTTTGTCATTACGGTCCTTGCGCTTTTGAGCGGACTCTTTTGCAGCAGCGTGATTTTCCTGCCGAGTATCGGTGATCCAAAGAGCGCGCCGAATCAGCATATCACGCCGGTATATATCGCGCAGAGCGAAATCGACACCGGATCGCCTAACATCGTTACGGGGACACTGGCCGACTACAGAGGATTCGATACGATGTGGGAAACAACGGTCATGTATCTGTCGGGATTGACGGCGGCGCTGATTTTGTCAAAGTCGACGATGGGGCGCAGACCAGAGAAAGAGGATGATTACGAATGATGAAAGATCCATTCGGCGGCATTTTGCTCAATATTGCGTTCCGGATGCTCGTCCCGTTTACGCTGGTCTATGCTGTGTACGTCCTTGTACTTGGCGAGACGTCTCCGGGCGGCGGCTTTCAGGCCGGCGTCGTGATGGGATTCGGTATTGTGCTTGCGCGTCTGATTCTCGGCGAGCGGGCGACGATTTTCAATATTCAAATGAAAAATTCCTTGGTATTGGCGGGCTGTGGGACGTTCATCTATACGCTGGCCGGCTGGTTGACATTGATCGGCGGCGGCAAGTTCCTCGACTACAGTTTTTTGCCGGTACATTTGGAGCCGGCGCATGAACTGCACGCGTTGGGTATCCTGATGATTGAGATCGGCGTTACGATTTGCGTCATGATGACAATCCTGAATATCATGGACGCCGTTGTTGAAAGGAGCGATGACTGATGGACGCGCTGAATGAATTTCTCGCGCAGCGGGGCATCTACACTCTGGTCATGATCCTTTTCTTCTTAGGCGTGTATGGCATGGTGCTTGCGAAGCATTATCTGAAAAAACTGATGGCGATGAACGTCATGCAGGTTGCGGTCATCTTCTTCTACCTCTGCTTCGCGCAGAAAGAAGGCGGCATGATTCCAATCCTCGTGCCGGGAAACGTCGATCCGGCCAGTTATATCAATCCGCTTCCTCATGCTCTGATGCTGACGGCAATCGTGGTCAGCATGGGTACGACGGGCGTTGCGATTGCGCTTTTGATGCGTATCAAAGAATTTTATGGCTCGCTGGAGGAGCCTGAGGTGCTGAGGAGGGCGAGCAAATGAATTTAGGAGCGCACAGCCCTGTATTCATCGTGTTGCTTCCGCTTTCAGCGTCGCTTTTGTGTTT
>CACZOL010000117.1 GCA_902782705.1 uncultured Selenomonadaceae bacterium | reverse complement strand
TCGACGATTTGTATCGGACAAGCGGCAAGCATGGGATCGCTTCTCTTGGCTGCCGGAACTGCAGGCAAAAGATACGCGCTCCCGTTTGCCCGGATCATGATCCATCAGCCGTTGGGCGGGGCGCAAGGTCAATCGACGGATATCCAGATTCAGGCGCGGGAGATCTTGCGGCTTCGGGAAATCGGCAATGATATTCTTGTGAAGCATACAGGGCAGGATAGGGAAAAAATCGTTCAGGATACGGAACGCGACAATTTCATGAACGCGCAGGAAGCAAAGGAGTACGGTCTGATCGACGAGGTTATTACCGTCCGCCCGAAGAAGGAAGATAAAGCATAACGGCTGCGGACAAGAGGGGAGCTACGGCGGAATGAAATTTGGGGACGACAAGGGACAGATGAAATGTTCCTTCTGCGGCAAGGCGCAGGATCAAGTCAGAAAACTCGTAGCTGGTCCTGGAGTCTATATTTGCGACGAATGCATCGAGCTTTGCAATGAAATTATTGAGGAGGAATTCAGCGGCGAAGAAGAGCCCGCGATGGAAAACATCCTCAAACCCAAGGAAATATCTGCCATCCTGGATCAGTATGTCATCGGCCAGCAGGAAGCAAAAAAGGCACTTTCCGTAGCTGTCTATAATCATTACAAAAGGATACGGACGCCGGCGGGAAAAGCAAACGACGAGGTGGAGATTTCCAAATCCAACATTTTGATGCTTGGCCCGACAGGCAGCGGAAAAACACTTTTGGCGCAGACATTGGCTCGGATTCTGAACGTACCGTTTGCGATAGCGGACGCGACTTCCTTGACGGAGGCGGGTTATGTCGGCGAGGACGTTGAAAATATCCTGTTGAAGTTGATTCAGGCTGCGGATTATGACGTGGAGCGCGCAGAGAAAGGAATCATCTATATCGACGAGATCGACAAGATTGCGCGCAAATCGGAAAATATGTCGATTACGCGAGACGTTTCGGGAGAGGGCGTTCAGCAAGCGTTGCTGAAAATCCTTGAAGGGACGGTGGCTTCTGTGCCCCCTCAAGGCGGGCGCAAGCATCCGCATCAGGATCTCATACAGATTGATACGAAAAACATTCTCTTTATTTGCGGCGGCGCATTTGACGGCATTGAAAAAATCATCGAAGAACGCATGGGCAAGAAGGGAATCGGGTTCGGTGCGGAAATGGGCTCTCGCGAAAAACGCAATATCGGCGAGACGCTCAAGCATATTTTGCCGGAGGATCTGCTGAAAGACGGACTGATTCCCGAATTTATCGGTCGCCTTCCCGTTGTTGTGACTTTGTCCGCGCTTGAAGAAGACGCATTGGTCCGGATTCTGACCGAGCCTAAGAATGCTTTGGTCAAGCAGTATCAGAAGCTGCTTGCGATGGACGGCGTGAAGCTGACCTTTGATGAAGATGCACTGCGACTCATAGCGCAGGAAGTTTTGAAGCATAAGACGGGAGCGCGTGGACTTCGCGCCATCATCGAGGAAATCATGAGGAATGTCATGTTTGAAATTCCGTCGATGGAAGACGTATCGATTTGTCGTGTGACCAAAGATGTCGTCAGCGCTCGTCTCGATCCGGTCCTGACCTTGGATTCCGGAAAGACGGCGCAGATGCTCAGGCAGCAAGTCGCTTCCGCTTGAGGACGATAGTTTATCCGGCACTGCCTGAAGGCAGTGCCGTTTATTGTATGAGGGGGGTCCGATATGAAGGGAACGGGGAAAATACCTTTATTGCCTTTGCGCGGCATGGTTGTATTTCCGTCTATGATTATCCATTTGGACGCGGGGCGCGCGCGTTCCGTTGCGGCAATCGAACAGGCGATGCTTGCGGAACGTCGTATTTTTCTCGTCGCGCAAAAAGACGCGGAAATCGAAGAGCCGACACCGGACGATCTCTTTGGGATGGGGACGATTGCCGAGATACGTCAGATTTTCAAATTGCCGGGCGGCGCGCTGCGCGTGCTCGTTGAAGGAATTGCGCGCGCGCGCGTCCAGCGTGTCCGAGTGTTGGAAAAATATGATGAAGCGGAAATATTACAGCTCCGGGACGAGTTTGTGCCGTCCATGGAGATGGAAGCGCTTACGCGTGGAGTCGTTCACCGCTTTGAAGAATGGGTAAAAGCGGCGCGCAAGATTCCCGCGGAAGCGCTTGTTTCCGTTGCAATCATTGAAGATTCGGGACGATTGGCCGACCTTATCGCAAGTCATTTGAATTTGACAGTGGAAGATAAGCAGATCCTTTTGGATCTTGTTGACGTCGCTGATCGTATGAGAAAATTGTATGCATTCTTGGTGCACGAGCTGGAAGTGCTTGCCATTGAAAGTAAGTTGGGGTCTGAAGTTCGCCAGCAAATGGAGAAACTGCAAAAAGAATACTATTTGCGTGAAAAAATCAAAGTTATTCAGAAAGAACTCGGAGATCAGGATGGCCGACAAGCGGCGATAGAAGAATATAAACAGCGGCTGAAAGAAAAAAAGTATCCGGAAACAGTTCGGAAAACGGTCGAAAAAGAAATCCGGAGGCTGGAAGGGATGTCCGGTTATTCGGCAGAAACTGCCGTCATTCGTACTTATGTCGACTGTTTGCTGGACTTGCCTTGGGAAGACACGACAGAAGATACGATTCAAATCAAGAAAGCGTCTCGGATATTGGAAAAAGATCATTACGGCTTGAAAAAAGTCAAGGAACGAATCCTTGATTATCTTGCCGTGCATAAATTGATTCATGACAAAGAATCGGATAAAGATGCACGCGGGAAAGCGCCGATTCTCTGTCTGGTCGGACCGCCCGGCGTCGGCAAAACGTCTCTGGCGTCTTCGGTGGCGCGCGCCATCGGGCGGAAATTCACGCGAGCTTCTTTGGGCGGAATTCGTGATGAGGCGGAGATTCGCGGTCATCGCCGTACTTACGTTGGAGCAATGGCGGGGCGCGTCATGGAAGGAATTCGGCGCGCGGGTGTGAAAAATCCGTTATTCCTTTTAGATGAAGTGGATAAGCTTTCACATGATTATCAGGGGGATCCGGCGGCGGCACTTCTGGAAGTTTTGGATCCGGAACAAAATTGCACATTTACCGATCATTATGTGGATTTGCCGTTTGACCTTTCCGACGTCTTCTGGATCGTCACGGCGAACGATATGGGCGGGATTCCGCGCGCGTTGCGCGATCGAATGGAGATCATAACGCTTTCCAGTTATACGGAACAGGAAAAATTGGAAATCGCAAAACGGTACTTATTGCCGCGGCAGAAAAAAGAAAACGGATTGACGGCGGACGAGCTTTCCATCGGAGTCGCTGCGATCCGGCGAGTGATTACGGCATATACACGCGAGGCCGGCGTCAGGGAATTGGAACGGAAACTTGGAGAGATTTGCCGCAAAGCAGCGCGGCGTATCGTTGAAGACGGAGAAGCGCGCGTGCAAGTGGCGGCGAAAGAATTGGAGGATTTTCTCGGACGTCCGAAATATATACATTCCAAGGCGGAAAAAGAACCGCAGATTGGCGTCGTTACAGGAATGGCATGGACAGAGCTTGGCGGCGACATTCTTCCGACGGAAGTCGCCATCGTGAAGGGGAAGGGAGAACTGATTCTTACCGGACAACTCGGCGATGTGATGAAAGAGTCGGCGCAGGCCGGACTCTCCTATATTCGGAGCCGCGCGGAGCGATTTGCGATTCCCGAAGATTTTTATGAGAAAAACGACATCCATATTCATTTGCCGGAAGGCGCAGTACCCAAAGACGGTCCTTCTGCCGGCATAACGATGGCGACGGCAATGGTATCCGCGCTCACGAATCGAAAAGTCAGAAGCGACGTCGCGATGACGGGAGAAATTACCTTGCGCGGCCGTGTCTTGCCGATTGGCGGACTGAAAGAGAAAGTGCTCGCGGCGTATCGGGAGGGGATGCATACGATTATCCTGCCGAAAGATAATATTCGCGATATTGAAGAGATTCCCAAGACAATCCGCGAGCGGATTCAGTTCGTGCCGGTTACTTCCATGGACGAGGTCCTGTCGCATGTTTGGGTGGCGCCATGAAAGACCGCGTCATTGTTACACAGGGAAAATATTGCGTGTCGGCGGTAAAACGCGACCAGTATCCGTCCATAGAACGCCCTGAAATCGTTTTTATCGGTCGTTCGAACGTTGGAAAGTCGTCGTTGATCAATTCGTTGACGCGCGTCAGGAATCTTGCACATGTGTCCGGACAACCGGGAAAAACACAAACGATTAATTTTTATGACGTAGGCATAAAAATCGAGGGCGAGGAATCGCGGCGGGATTTTTATCTTGTCGATCTTCCCGGGTACGGCTATGCGAAGACAGGCAAAGCGCAGAGGTTGACTTGGAAAAAATTCATCGAAGAGTATCTGCTTTCCTCACGGAATATCCGTTTTATCGCGCAGCTCATTGATATCCGGCGTGATTCGATGGAATCGGACGTCAATATGTTTCGGTGGCTTGTGACAAACGGCCTTCCCGTGCTTGTCGTGGCGACAAAGGCAGATAAGATGGGCCGCGATGCAGGGCGCAGGCAAATAGAGAACATACGTCGCGCGCTTGGCGTTCCGGAGCTGGATATTTTGCCGTACTCCTCTCTTAAAGGTGAAGGACGTTCAGAATTGCTTGACGTAATTGCCGATTCTCTGTAAAATATTATTAATTAATCAAAACAAGGCATCGGGTAAGACGTCCCGGTGCCTTTTCGTCAAAGAAGGGAATCTCATATGCTGTCAGCGTTGGACAAGAAAATCCTGAATGCGGTGCAGGAAGAATTGCCGCTTGATTCGCGCCCGTTTGCCATTATCGCGGAACGTCTGCATACAGATGAAGAGACGATTCTGACAAGGCTTGAAACGCTTAGAAAAGACGGCTTTTTGCGTCGAATCGGCGCGTATTTCGATTCCGATGCGCTTGGGTATCAGGGCACGCTTGTCGCGCTGCGCGTCATTCCAGAAAAGCTGCCGGAGGTAGCCGAGAAAGTCAATCGTTTCAGCGGCGTTACGCATAATTATGAGCGGGAAGGGGAATATAATCTTTGGTTCACGCTGCAAACTGTTTCGGCAGATCAAACCAGAGAGATTTTGCATGAACTTCATGCGCTTCCCGGTGTCGAAGATATGCTTGAATTGCCGTCGGCAAAAAAATACAAAGTTCGCGTCCAATTTCGTCTATAACAGTAGGAGAAGAACTATGATTGAAGAAAAGGATTGGCGAATCGTTTGCGCTTTAGCGGACGGATTACCGATTACCTATCGTCCGTACGCCGTGCTGGCAAAAAAAGCCGGCATGGAAGAAGAGGAGTTTCTTTCACGTCTCGGAGAACTTAAAAAGCGAGGGGTATTACGTCGTGTAGGAGCGGTGATTCAGCATAGACAGGCAGGATTTTCGGCGAATGCGCTTTGCGCGTGGATTGTTCCGAATGAGCGATTAGATGAAGTCGGAACCGCTGTCAGTCATGAAGAGGCAGTTTCCCACTGTTATTCGCGGGCCCCGGTTTCCCAATGGCCGTATAATTTTTATGTCATGATTCATGCGCAAGACAGAAAAACGTGCGAAGAGATTGCCGACCGCATTGCAGATGACTGTCATTTGGGAGAACGAAAGACATTCTATTCCGTGCGGGAATGGAAAAAAGAGTCCATGCGGTACCATGGCGGCGATTGATTATTTACCGCAGCCATAAATAAGAGGGGATGTCGCAGGAAGCTTGTTCTTCCTGTGACATCCCCTCTTATTATAAGTTTTTATAACAGACGGCCGGTTGCTGCCGTTATCAGGAAAATCACAAAACCGACGGCCGCGCCGACGATGGAGCCGTTCATGCGGATCCAAAGAAGATCCGGCTCGACTTTATCATATACGAGTGCGTTCAGCTGTTTATCCGACATGTCGCCGAGCGCGTCGCGGACAATCGTCACGCTCATGATCTGCGCCTCCAGCGCACATCGCCGTACGACGTCGTTTGTCAGTGCAGAGATCATATTTTGAATGGATTCATCGGCCGAGACAAGAGAAATCCATCGGTTGACTTCGTTTTTCACTGTTTCATCAATTATTGTGCGGACGTCGCTTGCTTCTGTTGCCGGAAGATCGGTGCGAAGCGCACTGACAAGGCTGGATAGCCCTGTTTCGATGGCTTGCTCCAAAGGCACGGCGCGCAGAAAAGCGCCGCGCGCTGCCGCAAAGGCCTCCTGCGCCGTTTCGTTTTCACCCAGTGCTTCCAGTTTTTCGTAAAAGGCGCCGCGTAGTCGACGGCCAAACGGTGAGTCCGGATCGTCTGCTTCGTCCAGAAGACGGAGCGCCTCTTGCTGCGCGCAAGCCGCCAGATCGTCGAAATTGATCACGTTCATTGCGGATGCGACGCCTGCGAGCAGGTTCATTAAAAATCCGGCGCCTGCGAGCTTTTCTTCTCGTATGCGTTCGAAAAGCGCCGCTAATTGATCGCGTGTTTCCGGATGTATCGCCCATGCGCGTAAATAAGAGGAGAGCGCGCCAAACAGTCTTTGATCGTTGGCGTCCGATCGCAGCCATATCGTTGTTGCTTCCAATATGCGGGAAAGCGGAACGGAAAGAAGCGTATGACGAAGCTGTGCTGCCCATTCCTTTGATTTTTCTGCCGCATCTATATCACATGCGACATTTCCGATGATTCGGCGAATTTCAGTAATCAGCATGTTCCGTACCGATTCACTGTCAATCCAGCGGAGCAGGACGGCTTTCCAATCATAGCGCGCAGTCAAACTAAAAACTGCCTGTCGGGAAAAGAATTCACGGCGCACGAGTTTGGCCGCCGCTTCCATGAATTCTGCGCGGCGGCGTGGGAGAAGCGCCGTGTGCCAAGGGAATCCCAACGGTTTTTCAAATAAGGCCGTTACGGCAAACCAGTCTGCTACGCCGCCAACTAAAGCCGCTTCCGTGCAGAAAAGGAGGCCTTTTGCAAAAAGACTTTCTGGAAACGACAGATGCAGGCACAGAGAAAATGCGAATAACACGGCTGCGGCCAACAGCGTCTTATCCGCACGGTTCCATTTCGACCAAGGCATCAGGCCCACATCCTTTCTGCCGCTAACGTGAGGAGATACAGAACCATTCCGGTTAATGAGCCGATTACCGCTCCGTTGATCCGGATCATTTGCAGATCGTCCTCGACGCGCGTTTCTACCAGTTCTACCACTTCGTCGTCTGAAAGACGCGCAAGCTGCCGTTCCATCATTTCCGGCAGTTTCGCGTGATGTGCTGAAAGCAGGGAATCGAACCATTGAAGCGTCCAAGTGTTGAACTGTTTACGTTCTACCGTATCGGAGATAAACGCGTTGATTCGATTTTCCAGCCACGCGCGTACTTCCCGCCGCCAAGTAAGCATACGGTTTTCGCGCAGCGCTTCAAGACCTTGCGCCAAGCGCTCGGTTATATTCGCTTGCTCGATTGTCGTTTCTTGCCAATTCCGTATCGCGGCAACAAGACGAGTTTGCTGTTTTTCGTCCAGCAGGAAAGAGTCCAGCCATTCCGAAATGCGCACGTATGCACTGCTCTCTTCGTTTTCCAACTCGTCGAGCCAGGTTTCGACATATTTATTTAATCGAATGAGCAGATTTTCCTTTGAGAGCTCTTCCATTTCAAAAAGCGTTGCGCGCATTGACTGGTCGTCTACATACGCTTCCTGGAGATGGGCGATAGAGGAAAGGATCATGGATTGCAGCTCGTCGTCGTTCCATATTTTTCGTGCGATCGGCAACAGCGAATGGAGAATTTTTCTTCTCGTCTCGGGAGACAGTGCCGATGCGAGCGCGTTTTGCGCCATTGCATCTAAATGGATTTCTTCCAGCGTTCGGCGTACGGACGGCTCTAGGAGGGCAGCTGCGCGAAGCATATCCATCGTTTCCATGCCGCGTGTAAAGATCGTGTCTGTCAGCGCGATGAGGCGTTCACGTCCGCCGCGTTCCGTCAGATATAGCGAAAGCATTTCAGAAAAATCTTGCCGGGCAAGGCTTTTCATGATATTTTCGCGGCTCAATAAATCGCGTCCGGAAAACTCGGCGAGCGAGCGCATGATTCGCGGGCGATTTCGTCGAAGGATTTCCGTGCGGTAGGAAATTCCCAGCGGTTTTCGGAAAATGGCCGTCACTGCGAACCAATCCGCCAATCCACCGATGGCCGCGGCAAGGAAGCCGTGGGCGAAAAGCCCGGGCCAAAAGCCTCCGGACGTTGCCGCCAACCATTCAAATCCAGCCGCGCCAATCGCACTCATAGCAAGTACGGTCGTTGCAAGCCCTTTCTTACGCATGTATATATCCACCTTTCCGTTCAATGCCGGCGAACGATCATGACTAATTCTCTTTGTTTAACGATAAACAGTAATTTTAAACACGATTATTATACAATTCGTCTTGTGTTTTTTACAGTGATTTTGTAGATTTCTCGAGACATTTTTGAAATCAGGCGGAAATTTCGATGAAAAAATAAGGCGTTTGGTCTTGCATACGTGAAGAAGTGTGTTATAATAAACTAGATTTTCGTCGATTAAAGGAATAAAGACTGGTGGTGTTTCATGTGGTGAATCCGAAGCTGAGGGACGAATTGGCGGATCAGCTTTGCGAAGCGGTTCTTTCTCTGCAAAATTTAGAGGAATGGTACCAGTTTTTTGAAGATGTGTGTACCATCGGCGAGATGAGAGCGTTGGCGCAGCGGTTGGAGGTTGCGCGAATGCTTGATGCAGGGCATACCTACGACGAAATCGTGGCGCGCACGGGCGCGAGCACGGCGACAATCAGCCGCGTCAAGCGCTGTCTTCATTACGGCGCGGACGGGTATAAGCTCGTTCTGGAACGGCTGAAAACGAAGCGAGGGGAACGTGATAGATAAAATGCAGATAAGGGATGAAGTTTTGGGTATTCCCTATGGTACGAGAGATTTCCTTCCTTCCGAAGCAAGAGAGAAACGCGCTATCGAGTCGCTTCTCGCGGAGGGATTTGCCCGGTGGGGGTACGACGAGATTGTCACGCCCGCTTTCGAGTTTTTGGACACGTTGACGCTTGGAAATGGGCGGCGGATCGAGCCGTGTATGTTTAAGTTTTTTGATCGTCAAAATCGGACGCTGGCGCTTCGGCATGAAATGACGACACCGATTGCCCGCGTGGCGGCAAGCCGTATGAAAGGCGCCGAGATGCCGCTGAAACTGTTCTATTTAAGTCCGGTCTATCGATATGAGCAGGCGCAGACAGGACGTCAATGCGAATTTTATCAAGCGGGCGTTGAGTTTATGGGCTCAGATTCCGCAGCGGCTGATGCGGAAATATTGGCGTTGGCGATTGACTCCATGAAGCGCGCCGGACTGAAAAATTTTCAGGTATGCCTTGGAGAAGTCGAATTTATTCATGGATTGATGCAGGAACTTCATCTCGGGGAAAAAGCGCAGGATGAGATTCGATCGGCTCTGGAGGCGCACGATCTTGTCGGGCTTCGGGCGCTCGCGGAGCGGGCAGGACTTTCCGGCAGCGCGCGGGAATCTTTGCTTGCCGTTCCGCTTTTGCACGGAGGGAAGGAAGTTCTTGCAAAGGCGCGGAGCATGACGAAGAATCGGCAGGCGCTTCGCGCGATTGATGAATTGGAGACGATTTATCAGCTGCTTTCATCTTATGGCGTGGCGGAATATGTGCAGTTTGACCTCGGCGTTATTCGGGATTTCGAGTACTATACGGGAATGGTTTTCGAGGCGTATACGCCCGGACTGGGGTTCCCGCTTTGCGGCGGAGGAAGATACGATCGACTGCTTTCGGATTTCGGGAGCGCGTGCCCCGCGACGGG
>CACZOL010000116.1 GCA_902782705.1 uncultured Selenomonadaceae bacterium | reverse complement strand
CGCTCTTCCCCGATATGCTTTTTCGCGAGCGTTTCCGAGAGCTTACGGAAAACCAGATTTGGAATGCTGTTCGGCTCGCTGTCGTCCTGCCCGATTACGAGACGTTCAAGCACGCCGTCCTCAGCCAGTCGAATCAACCGTTCGCCGAAGTCGGCGTAATTGGCGAAAAGCGCTTCGTAACGCAATAGTATATCCGGCGACAGGTCGGCGCGCAGAGCGTCAAGCTCGGCAAGGTCCTCGGCGGCAGGGCTCTTTTCCCGCGAAATCTTGCCGACGAGACGCGAATACCGCATCAGCTTTTTTTGTTCTTCCCAATCGCAGAGGCCGTCCGGCGGCGTCATGCGCGGCAGGATACTGAATGCGTGCAGGGGAACCGTCGGGTGAGCGGCATGCAGCGCGCGCAAGAATTCCAGCAGCTCGGCTTCGTCTTCCGGCGTCTTTTTCGCCTGACGCGAGGCCAAAAGCCCGCCGTGCAAAAGCTGATCGACAGACAAAATCGCCGCGTCGAAGCTGCCGATATGCGCCATCGTCCAAGCCTGGAGCGCGGCGGTATCCCCGGGGCGAAAATATTCGTCGAGGAGTTCGGCCGGCGGCAATACGACCTCGACGCCCGCAATGCGCGCCACGTCCTGCACAAAACGGCCGCAGGGCGGGCGGCTGTCCAGAGGTACGAGCAGTACACGGCGTATTGTCGCGGGAGGCGCGGGCGAAACGGGAACGGCGCGTTCCTCCTGCGGCGCGGCGCCCCAATAAAACGCGCAGGCCAGCGCGGCCACGACGATAAGGACGGGTACGAACCGTCGCCCGTTTTGCATAGCCGCGCCTCCTTTTCCGAATTTTTTTGCCGTTCAGGCATATCTTATAGTATACTATGAAAGAACGATTTTTGCTTGAAAAAGGAGTTTGAGATCATGAAGGCGGTAGTAACGCGGGTGAAGGAAGCGTCGGTGACGATAGATGGCGCGTGCTGCGGAAAAATCGAGGCGGGGTTCCTGGTACTTTTGGGCGTCGGCCCCGACGATACGGAACGGGAAGCGGAGAAGCTGGCGGAAAAAGTCTGCAATTTGCGCGTATTTGAGGACGAGGCGGGCAAGATGAACCTTTCTCTGGAAGCGGTCGACGGCAAGCTCTTGGTCGTGTCGCAGTTCACCTTGTACGCCGACCTCAAGAGCCGGCGTCCGGGCTTTTCAAAAGCGGCAAAGCCCGATCTCGCGAAGCCTCTGTACGAGCGGTTCATGGCGGAATGCCGCGCGCGGGGCTTTACCGTCGAGCACGGGGAATTCGGCGCCGATATGCAGGTCGCGTCGATCAATGACGGACCCGTAACACTGCTTTTCGACACAAACGAGATGTAATGAAAAAACGCTGCGTCGGAGTTGTACCGAAACAGCGTTTTTTATTGCCTGCATAAGTTTTGGGACAGCGCGCCGCATACATTCTCATTGACAACACAGTCTATGGAAATGGCGGCAAGCGATATTTATGCCTGCGGAACGACGGCGTTCAAGCCCTCCATCAGGCCGTCGACGTCGATGCCGTGCGCCAGCGCGCCCTGCTCGATGTTCTCAAAATGCGCAGCAGCGCAGCCAAGGCAGCCCATGCCGGAATTCATGAAGACTTCAACAGTGTCCGGATACTTCTGGACAACCTCCATGATGCTCATGTCTTTCGTGATCGTCATATCTAAACCCTCCTTTTATCTTATCCTATTTTGTTAGTATATCATATTTTGTTCCATCTGTCATATACGGCCTTTTTTTCTTGAAAGACTGGCATTTTCTTGCAAAGAAGGGTAAAATAGGCAGAGTTGGGAGGAATACCTGTGACTCGTTTCTTATCGCGCCGAAAAATCGCATTGCTTTTATTTCTTCTGCTTTTGCCGGCCATCTGCTTTTTTTCTCTGAAAAGGAGCACGGCGGCGGAAAATGTGGACAGCGTCAACGGCCCGAAGATCATCGTGCTCAATTATCATAAAATCGACAATATGAATATCTCGCTTTCCGTGACGCCGTCGGATTTTGAGCAGCAGATGGCGTATCTTGTGCAAAACGGCTTTCACACCATCACGCCCCACGAACTTTATATGGCGTTCACGGACGGAGCGACTCTGCCGACCAATCCCGTGTTGATCACTTTTGACGACGGCTACGCCGACAACTACACGAAAGCGTATCCGATCTTGAAAAAATACGGCGTCAAGGCGACGATTTTCGTCATCACAGGCCTCATGGGAAAGCCCGGCTATCTGACTTGGGGGCAGGCGGCGGAAATGGAAGCGAGCGGCCTTGTCACGATCGAATCTCATACGGTGACGCACGGCTCGCTGACCGGATTGACAGACGAACAGGTTCGCTATGAACTGACGGAAGCGAAGCACGATATCGAGCAGCGCCTCGGAAAAGAAGTGGAGTTCCTCGCGTATCCGACGGGCGCGTACAATCTCCATATCGCGCGGCTCGTCAAGGAGGCGGGCTACAAAGGCGCGTTTACCGTGCGTTACGGCAACATGGATCGAGCGACAAATCTCTACGCCATCGAGCGCGTGCCGATTTTCCACACGTCGGACACCTTCGCTTCGTTCCTGGAACGGCTGAAATTCGTGCCGCTGTTCTCGCATATCGGCTGGGTCAAGAATTAAAGGAACCGCATAATAAGAGCGGCTCTCGGCAAACACCGGGAGCCGCTTTTCCTATGCCTTTATCCGAAAGCGATTTCGCCGTCGATAATGGTTTTTTGGATATGGACGTCATCGTCGAAAATAACGATATCCGCGCGCTTATCCGGCGCGAGGGAGCCGATCTCGCCGTACAGGCCGAGCCCGTCGGCGGGCGTTTTCGTCGCGCAGACGACGGCGGCGGGAATGCCGCAGCCCGTGTTTTTCGCAAAGTTTGCGACGGCACGGTCCATCGTCAGGACGCTTCCGGCGAGCGTTCCGTCGGCGAGCGTCGCAGATGCGCCGCGCACAAAGACTTTCTGTCCGCCAAGCTCCGATTCGCCGTCGCCGATCCCGGCGGCGCGAATGGAATCGGTAATCAAAAGGATATGGCGTCCGCCCTTTGCCCGCCAAAGCATACGATGCGCAGCGGGATGCGAATGCAGATTGTCGGCGATCAGCTCGCAATCTGCGTCAGTATCGAGAGCCGCCCCCACGATGCCGGGTGCGCGATGGTGAAACGGCGGCATCCCGTTGAAAAGATGCGTCACATGACGTATCCCTTCCTCCGTGAGAAAACGAAACGCCTCGTCATAATCGGCGTCGCTGTGTCCGATGGAAACGGAAACGCCGCGCGACCGGCAGTCGCCGATAAACCGCGAGCCCGCCGGCAGTTCTTCCGGCGCGATAGTGATACGCTTCACGACGTCGAGGAACGGCTCGATGAGAGAAAAATCCGCCGGCAAGATATGCGCCGCATCCTGCGCCCCGCAGCGGGCCGCGCTGATAAACGGGCCTTCCATGTGCGCGCCGAGAACACGGGCGCCATGGCGCTGCGTCATAGCGGCGCGGATATGGCCGAGCGCACGACGAACGGCGGAAAAATCACAAGTCATGGTCGTCGGCAGGATTGCCGTCACGCCATGAGACGGCTGGTATCGCGCAATCGTCGGCACGGCCGCCTCGTCGTCGTCCATCGTGTCGCGTCCCGCCGCGCCGTGCAAATGTACGTCGATAAATCCCGGCGCTACGAACGCTCCTTTCGCGTCGATTTCTTCCTCAAAGCTTGCGCGCGTTTCCCCGTCGAGCGTTTCCGTCGGCACGATTTGCGCGATTTTTTTCTCATACAGGAGCGCATGATCGAAAAGCGCGCGAAATTCGCCGCGCTCGTCCGGCACGATCAAGCGTCCGCCAAGAATCGCTTTCATGACGCGCCTCAGGAAACGCCGGGCAGACGCTTTGCCGCGATCCGGTCGGCGATGACGATCGCGCCGCGATGAAGCTGCAAAAGAGACGCGGGGGCCTTGGGCGTGATGTCGCCCGCCACCGCCATGACCAGCGCCTCCGTTTTACCCGGGCCGCTGGCCAGAAGCAGAATATTCCGCGCGAACATGATATCGCGCATTCCCATACTGACCGCCCAGTATGGGACGTCGTCTGGCTCGTCGAAGAAGCGCGCGTTTGCGGCGCGCGTCGCTTCGGACAGTTCGACGACGTGCGTCTCCGGCACAAAGACGGGCCCCGGCTCGTTGAAGCCGATGTGCGCGTTCGGACCGATACCGAGGATCATCATATCGATGCCGCCCGCCGCCTCAATCTCTTTGCTGTAGCGCGCACACTCGCTGGCGATATCGTCCGCCATGCCGTCCGGCATGTGGATATTTTCTTCGGACAGATTCAGCCCGTCGCAAAAATTTTGGCGCGTATAATAGGAAAAGCTCTGCTCCATATCCTCGCCGAGGCCGATGTATTCGCTCAGCGTAAAAATGCGGACGCGGGAAAAATCCACGATCCCCTTTTCATAAGCTTTCCGAAGTCTTTGATACAACCCCATGGGCGATGAACCGGCGGTCAAGCCGAGCACGCAGTCCGGCTTTTCCCGAAGCTCCGCTATGACGATTTCCGCCGCCATATCGCTCATTTTCTCGTAGTCTTCCACGACATTGACGTTCATACCGAATCCTCCTATCGGATTAAAGTATATGGAAATGGTAAATGAAGAATAATTCAAGAATCACTGGGGAAAAGAACCGGCAAGGGAATGACGGGACTTTCTCAGTGCTTCCCCAAAAAATAAGCTAACGCGCCGACCATTCCCGCGTCGTTGCCGAGCGTGGAAAAGCGTATGCGCGTTTTTTTCATTGGTTCCGCTAAAGGCAGTCGATCCATTGCCGCAGAAAGCGCAGGGGCCAGTACGTCCGCACCCGCCGCGACGCCTCCGCCGATTACGATGACTGCGGGGTCGACGACGCAGATCAGCGCCGCAAGCCCGGTCGCGAGCGCACGCATCTGGCGCATAACGCCGCTGCGCGCGATTTCGTCCCCCGCCCTCGCCATCTCCAGCACGCGAGCGCCGTCGATTGCTTCTGCGGACAGTTTTTTCTCGTCCGCAACAAAACGCACAAGGGCCGAGACGGACGCTGCATTTTCCAAGATATCATCCTCGAACGGCAGATAACCGATCTCCCCTGCAAATCCAGACGCACCGACACACGGCTGTCCGTCCATCAGAACGGCGCCCCCGACGCCGGTTCCCAGCGTCACGCAGGCAAGGGGAGACAGTCCGCGTCCCGCGCCGATCCACGCTTCACCAAGCGCCGCGCAATTTGCGTCGTTCATCGCCGTACAGGGAAGTCCTGTGAGTTTTCCGAGACGCGCCGCAAGCGGCGTTCCCTCATAGCCGGGAAACGCCGGTCCCGAGTGAACGACGGCGCCGTCTTCGTCGACAACGCCGGCCGTCGATACGGCAAGCCCGTCAAGAACGTAGCTCTTGCGAAAATCATGTACGGCCGCCGCTACGTTTTCAAGCATGGCGCCGACGCCCGTTTCGCGAACGGGGTTCTTGACGTCGACGCGCGCAAGGATCGTTCCGCTGTCATCGGCGACGCCGAGCTTTATCATCGTGCCGCCGATATCCGCCGTCCCGTAAAATGCCATAACAGCCTCCGGATTTATCGTGAATGGTCTAAGTACGTTTTTTAGGAAACACTGACGTAGCTCCGCACCGTCTGCGGAATTTTTTCCCACGCCAACGCATTCGGCGTCTCGCCATGGGCGACACACCACGCCGCCGCGACGCCCGCCGCCTCGCCGAGGCTCATGCAGGTGCGTTGGATACGCATGGACGCCTGCGTGAGAAAATCGACCGAGATACAGCGCCCCGTTACGATCAGGTTCTCGATTTCATTTGCAACCATCGCGCGATAAGGGATTTCGTAAAATTCGCCCGCCGCCAGATAGTCGCCGACTTTTTCCCCGTGCGCGTCGATATACCAAGCGGTTCTCGCCACCGCGTCGGGAAAGCGCCGCCGCGCATAGTAGTCCGCCGCGGTCACACGGGCACGACCGACGATGCGCCAAGACTCCCTTGCACCAAGCATCGCCGCCTCCCGGGAAATGTACGCATGCTCAAATCCCGGCATGTGCCGGATCAAATAACGGCTGACTCGCCGCATACTCGCCCGGCCTTCGCGCACCGCCTCGCTGTAAGAGAGCGGGTCGGACGCGGAAAACCGGTCGGCGGGAAGCTCCGGACAGTTCATCGACATCACGCCCGGCTTGCCGGGAACCGTGAACGCTTGGAAATATTCGGCGTCCGCTTCGGTCAGTTCGCCCGTCTCTATGCCGCGAACGAAGAAAGGTTCCAACTTGTACCGGATGTCACGATGCCGCGCCTGAGCAATCTCGAAAAACGGCGGGCGCGTCTTGCACCAGTCGTCACCGAGCTCCTCGACGATATAGCGGGCCAAGCGCTCAAGATCGACGCCGCCCATCTCGAAACGAAAGCTCATGGGTTGATTGCGCCCCGTCTTTTCATAGCCCGCCTCTGCGGGGACACCGGCAAGGCGCGCCAGCAGGGCGTCGCCCGTCGCGTCGATGAAAACGCGTGCGCGCACAGCAAAAACGCCGCCGATCGTCTGCACGAGAACGGCGGCGACGTGCCCGTCCTCGACGACGGCTTCGGTCAGCGCCGCATGATAGAGCACGCGGACGCCTGTTTCCGCCGTCAGGGAATCATATACAAAAGCAATCGTTTCCGGATTGGTCCATACATAGTCCGTCGTACCGTCGGTCGTATCGCAGCCTTCCGCGCGCAGCCGCGCCTCGACTTCCTTCACCCAAGGCGTATCGCTTTCCGGCGCGAAGGTCGGCATCCACGGCTCGACCAGCGCCAACGTCTGCGATCCGCCGAGCGCAACGCCGCGCTCGATCAAGACGGTTTTCGCGCCGCCCCGCGCCGCCGCGACTGCCGCCGCAACGCCCGAAACGCCGCCGCCGACGACGCAGCAATCCGCTTCGTCAAGCACGGTAATCGTGCGATTTTTTGGTAGTTGCATCTGCGGGCAGGTCACGCTTCCAAGCCTCGCTTTCGTTCTTTTCCGTGGCGGCGGCTGCCGCTTGTTGCTGCTGCTCGATTTTCTCCCCGTAACGTCCCAACAGGTTCCCGATAGAGCTTTGCAGCTTGTCGTCATCGAGACGTTTAGGTTTTTCTTTGAGGACGGGCTCGCCCGGCAGCTTCATCTTATTGAGCTCGCGCCGTTCATTCGCCGCCTGTATCAGGATTTCGGCCTCGCGCGCCGCCTGGCTCTTTCGATCAATTTTCACCGTATCACCCCTCAAAGGCGTTCCTTCACAATCTATTGTAATCCTTGCCGCTGAAAAATATATGTGTTCAGTGTTTTTCCAACGCGCGGGCAAACGACCGCGTGATGAGCTGCGGCCTCGTGATGGCCGAGCCGACCACGGCCGACCAAGCGCCCAGCGCCATAACCGCCCGAAGATTCTCCGGCGTGCCGATGCGGCCCTCGGCGATAAGCGGCACGCGGAGCACGGCGGAAAGTTCGCCGACGAGGTCGAAATCCGGGCCCTCAAGCTGCGGCGAGTACGGCGTATACCCCGAAAGCGTCGTCGATACCGCGTCCGCACCGATTTTTTCCGCGGCGACGCCTTCGTCAAACGTCGAAATATCCGCGAGGACCAATCGCCCCGCCTCATGAACGCGAGCCACGAGCTGTGCCGTCTCTTCCCCATGCGGGCGCTTTCGCGCCGTCATGTCGAGGGCGATCATCTCGCAGGGCGCGTCCAAGAGTTCATCTATTTCCCGCGCCGTCGGCGTGATGTAAATATCCGAGTCCTCATAGTTTCGCTTGACAAGGCCGATAATCGGCAGCCCGGTCGTTTGCTTGATTTCGCGGATATCCGCCGCGCTCTGCGCCCGAATCGCCGCCGCGCCGCCTTCTTTCGCCGCCAGCGCCATACGTCCCATGATGGCCGCGCCGAAAAGCGGCTCGTCCTTCAGCGCCTGGCACGAGACGATCAGCTTTCCCCGCACCTCGTTCAGCATACGCGAACTCCCTTCGTCAATGTCTGTTATTTAATTCGCCGCCGACAGAAAAAATCCTGCCTCGATTATTTCCGTAAGATTTTTTTCGCCAAACTGGCGGAGCTGGCAGGGAAAACGAAGCAAACGTCGAATAAAATAATATTCCAGTAAATCTGCGACGGCAGAAAACAGCCGCCGAAAAGGAGCGGATCTCAGATGGAATTTCTTTGGAACGAATTTACCGAAGACGACTTTCGAAAAATGAAGCGTTTCATCGTCAGATCGGCAAACGACGACCGCATGACGATGGAACATATCGGACGTGTGTCGGTGGGAGATGTGCATATCGAGCTATATATCTGCGAAGAGCCGGACGAGCAGTTTACCATCCATCGGCGCTACATCATTGGCCTGAGCGGCCGGGAAACGGACGCCGCGCTTGTGAACGTACAGTCGAAGGTCGAAGGATTTTCGTACGGCGAATACAAGATGGACTACAAGCCGATCCAATACCGCGAGGACATTTTGTACGACGAGCTGGTGCGAATGATCGAGGAAGGCGTCGAACGCGCCATCGATCGAGATGAAGCCGGCGTGCTGCGGGCGGCGGTCGAGAACCCGACGGGGTTCTGGGAACGCGCGAAAGCTGCGGTGCAGGAAAAAGTCCGGGAAAGTGCGACGACCGTTATGCCGGCGGCAGAAGCTTCTCTGGCGGATAAGATCCGTTCGTTGTCGATGCTGCCCGCTGAGGAATTCAAGGCAAAGGTGCTGGCTCTGACAGGCTCGCGGTGAAGCGCTATGAAACGCGCCGACGAAAAGCAGAATTCCCTCGTCCTTGAATGGGAAGGTCCTGCACGCCTCAAAAAGCTATGGCTGCGGCAAAATATTCAACACCCCTATCGGTATCTCGCGCTCGGAATCCTGCTGTTCGCGTTTCTCCTGCTGGAAATTTACAGCCGAAGCGCGGCCATGATTTTCGATTATGCCATGGAGAATCAGGATATGCTGCATGGCACGATCACGGTCGAAAAACTTACCGCTTCCCCGACAGGCCACGTCCATTTCCAGGGACTGGAATGGAAGGACATCGAGGGAAAGCGGATCCTGTTCATACCGGACGGAAGTTTTCGCGTCGACATTTTCGACGTGCTGACAAAGGATTTCTCTTCTCTGACCGTTGAGGAGCTGACGCTGAACCGCGCCGTTCTTTCCCTGCGTTTCAACGAGGATATGAGCGTCGATTTCGTGCGCACGCCTTCGCGTCAAGAACGCGCGCAGTCGAGAAAGCAGACGCTGAAAGCACGCGACGAGGAGAAAACCGAGGAGCAGCTGCTCGCCGAAGGCGAAGCCAGACGGCGTATCCAGCGTGAGCGTCTCGAACAGGATTGGACCAATTTCAATCATGACGGCAAGCCTCTCGATCTGCATATCTATCTGAACGATTGCCGCGTCGAAGTCTTTTACCGCGAGCGTCATTATCTTTTAGAATCGGTCCGGTTTCACATGGACTGCGACTCCACTGACGACACATATATAAAACTGGCGACGGGACCTTTCGGCGGCACGATGATCGGAGGCGGCATTTTCCTTGAGGGAAAGATCGACTTTGAAGATGTTGTGCCCGACTGCGATATTGCAGTCATCATGGACGCGGTCGATCCGTCTTCGCTGGGTTTCGGCATGGACCTGCATGACCC
Organism: uncultured Selenomonadaceae bacterium; assembly: GCA_902782705.1. Taxonomy (GTDB): domain Bacteria; phylum Bacillota; class Negativicutes; order Selenomonadales; family Selenomonadaceae; genus RUG12372. The sequence goes on along the minus strand of CACZOL010000116.1, from coordinate 4,908 downwards.
GTTGTCGATGAATGTACGGTTACAGGGGAAATTGCCTCACCCCGTCGGACGGGGTGAGCTGCATCTGGACAAGCTCCGCATCCCCGGCCTGTATTTTACGGACGTGAACGGATATATTTTTTACAAGGACGCCATGCTTCGCTTCGCGGACGTGAGAGCCAAGGTCTTCGACGGAACGCTCAACGCTGCGGGCTGGTACAACCTAGACACCCGCTATTATTTTATCGGCGGCCACGGCCAGCAGCTTTCCGCGAAAAAGGCCCTGCCGAAGGAAAAACTGAATTGCTTTGTCGACCTTGATATCAACGTCGATTCCAAAGGCAGCGTGAAAAAGACCGCGTACAGCGGCCGTTTCATATCGGGAGAAGGCAGTTATGGCTGGCTCCCGTTCCGGTCGATTCGCGGACGGTTCCACAATCTCGACAAAAAACTGGACTTTTACGACGTGAATATTGATTTCGGCGGTCTCATTGCGAAAACGGACGCGCTGAGCCTGCATAAAGGGCAGCTCACGTTCCTTCCCATTCATGTCACGGACGCGAACGGCAATCCGCTCGTAATCTACGATCCCGACAAAAAAGAACTGATCGACCCGCGAACACAATAACAGCGCGTAAATATACGGACATAAAAAGACGGCTTCATCACGAAGCCGTCTTTTTCATTCCTTATTGCAGCCCGAATCTTTCCCGCAGATAAGCGCCGATGCGCTCGCCGATGATCCTTTTCGCTTCGGCGTCCGGGTGCAGGCCGTCGGTGGTCATTTCCGATTTCAGCTCGCCGTCCTCGTCAGTCAGCGGCGTCGCCACATCCACCGCGTAAGGCTGCTCCATGATCCATGCGTTGATCGCACGCTGCTCGGCATTCCAGCCCCACGACGCCGGCTCCACGTCCCAAACCTTTTCCATCAGGCGCGGGCAAATCGGCGTCGCCGTCGCAAAAACCGGCGTAATATCGTAATCGCGGCATTTTTCCGCAAGGCGCGAAAGATTGTGAATCGTGACGCGCGCGGACGTGCCGACGCGGAAATCGTTGACGCCGCCCATGATCACCAGATATTTCGGTGCAAAAGGCAGCACGTCCTCCTCGAACCGGTTCAGCAAGTCGCTTGTCGAGTCGCCGCTGCGGCCGAGATTTTTTACCGCGATTCCCGCGTAGGACTCCCAGCAATACATCGCACGGGAAGGCGGCGTCATGATTGCGCCGCCGCCATGGGTGATACTGTCTCCCAGCGCCGCCACTGTCACAGGCGTATGCGCGGTAAATTTTTCCGGCTCCGACCAGTCGCTCCATTTCCGCCCGTTGCCGTCAAGGGCGCGAACGCGCCATTCGTAGCTGCCCGTCGTCCGAAGCGGCGTTTCGTCGTAGAGCATCGATTCATAGGTGTAGTAATGCCGCACGCGCTCTCTTTTTGCCCCGTCGCCGCGCCAAAGCTCGACCTCGTAGGAGCTGGTGCCTTGGACGGGCGTCCATGCGTAAACGAGATAAAGCGGCGGCTCCGCCATCGAGGCGTATTCGGACAAAATCAGCGGCGAAACGGGGCGCCGCTCGCCGGAAGTCAGAGGCTCCGGCGTCGAAAAGCCGCCGACGGGCGCGCCGTCAAGATGAAGCCCGCAGACCGCCCAGTATGTTTTCTCAAACGGAGCGCCGCGAAGCGCCTCCAGCAATATCTCCGTGCTCGGAGCGGAAACCGTCTCCGTGTAGATCACGGTTTCTTTCTTGTGCTCGGGTGCCGATAACAAAATGACTTGATAGCGCACTGCGCCCGGTATCAGCGGCCACGTCAGCCGCACTTTGTCCACCGTCGCCGAACGCGGCGCCAATCGGCGTTCCTCCCGCACGACGCGTCTCCTCCCCTCGCCCTGCGGCGCGCTTTCGGCTATACCGCCCATGAAAAGGCCTGCGACGAAAAGAACCGCCGCCCCGAGAGAAAAGCGGCGCAAAATCCGCCGCCGCTTCTCCCCGATCAACGGTTCGCGCGGCGATAAATCGCGACCGCCGTTTCCCTGTCAATCGGCCGGAACGCGCCGACAGTCTTCTTTCCGCCGTCGGTGCAGCTGTCGGCCAGAGCGGCGATCGCCGCCTCGTCCAGTTCGCCGATGCCGATCTCCGTGAAAGACAGCGGCAGCCCCAGCCCGCTCCAAAATTCTTCGGTCTCGCGGATACCCGCCCGCGCTTTCTCCTCCGTCGTACCGACCGTCGCGCCCCAGACGTTTTCCGCATACTGCGCAAACCGTTCCGGTGCGTCGAGATAGACTTCCCGCGCCCACGCGGGCCACATCACCGTCAGGCTCTCCCCGTGGGTCACGCCGTATTTGCCGCTCAGCTCATGGGCGAGCTTGTGCACGCTGAAATCCTTCGTCCGCCCGAGCCCCGTGAAGTCCGTATGGGAAACGCTGCCGCACCACATCAGTTCGCTCATCGCTTCATAATCGCGGTGGTTCGTCATGGCCTTCTTGCCGAAATGCACCACGTTTTTCATCAGCGCTTCCGCGACGCGGTCGGTGAAGTTGTTGCCCTGCTCCCTCGTCATATAGCGGTCGAGGGTGTGCATGAAAATATCCGCGATGCCCGCCGCCAGCTGCGCGCGGGGAATCGTGTACGTCAGCTCGGGATTCATGATCGCGAACGCGGGGCGATTCATCGCCGTATTGAGACCGCGCTTCCTGCCCGTCTCCTCGTCCGTCAGCACCGCCGAATCACTGGTCTCGCTGCCCGCCGCCGCGATCGTCAATACGACGCCCACCGGAAGCGTGCGCTCGACCTTTTTCCCGCCGGTCCAAAACGCCCAAATGTCGGTATCAAGATTCGCCGCGCCATGAGCGATGGCCTTCGCGGTGTCGATGACGCTGCCGCCGCCCACCGCGAGAATCAAATCCGCGCCGAAAGTCGCCGCCCGCTTCACGCCTTCCCGGGCATGGCCCAGCGTCGGATTCGGCTGCGCGCCGCCAAACTCCTCAAAACGGATATCCGCCATCGTCAGCTGTTTTTCAATCGTATCGAGCAGCCCGCTCTTTTTCGCGCTGCCGCCGCCGAACACGAGCAAGACGCGCCGACCGCCGTGACACTTCACCGCCGCCGCCGTCTGCTCTTCCGCGCCGCGCCCGAAGATGATTTCCGTCGGCACGCAATAGGTAAAGTTGTTCATATCCATATTCCCCCTTCTCTTAGAAATCATGGTTATCGGAAAATGATGCAGTCCGCGGATTGAATTTTTCAATCAAGTATGAGACGAATATCAAATTGTCTGCAGGATCTCGTCGATGAAGCGCAATACAGCCTGCTCCGACCAAGCCGCCCGTTTTTCCTGGCTGCGGATTTCCTCCCGCTGTTTCTTCAGCTCGGCAAGAGAAAGGGAGTCCATTTCGCCTTTTCCTGCTTTCAGGAGGTCTAAAGCGATTCCTGCGGCTTGGGCCATCCGCTGCATCTGCATAAGCTGCGGACGGCACTCGTCGAGCTTTTTGTCGGGCAACCCTTCAAGCAGTTTGTCCGCGGCGCGGCTCATCCGAGCCGCATCATTACGAAGGATTTGCCAATTCTCGCGCGCCTTGGGGCCGTCCGGCCATGATTTCCAGAAAGCGTCGACATGCGCGCGAAACTCTTCGCCGTCCGCCTTCCCCATGTTGGCCCAAGAATTCTCAAGATGCTGCGAATGGGCGGCAAAGATTTTCATATCGGGCGCGAGGCTGCCGTATTCTTCTTCGACGGCCTGTTCCCATGCCCGCTGCGGGTCGTATTGCCTGGGAGCGTTCGCGTATTGGGCGGCCGTCGCCAGCGCGATTTTCGACATTTCGGGATATTGCATGGGGTTGAAAAATATCGCCGGAATCTCCTCTCTCGTCGGGAGATGGTCCACGGGGCCGAGCGCGAGCTTTGCTTCCATATAGTCGTTCACGGGATAATTCCACCAGAGGCCGAGCTTTCTGCCGTATATCCCATTCGCGTCCGCAAGTTGCCCATCTTCCAGCCGGCCAATGCAAACGCCCTCCCCCGTGAAAAGAACACGAATGTCCTCTCGCAATGCGGCGCTGAAGGAGCGCGTATACGGGGTGATTTTTCCGTCGCCGGAACGCATTGCCTGCCGAGTGTATTCCGTCGGCACGGCCAGAAGCGGCGATACGTCGGGATGCCTTTTCCCAAGGCGTTTCTCCAGCCAGTTCAGAAGTCTTGCTTGGCCTCGCCCGTTCTTTTCCTCAATATCGTCGAAGAAGATTGCAAAATCCCGAACGCCGATTGCATACACTGCTTCCAGCTTTTCCAAAAGGCACTCCCGATCTCGTTTTCCGTCCCTGCCTGCATAACGGAAATCCAGGCCCGGGGAAACCGCAAAAACGAACCGGATATGATTTCTTTTCGCGCAGGCCGCAAGGCGTTCAATTTCCGAGAGCTTGTCGGCGGGATATGGAACGCGCCATTGCGATCGATGATAGGTATCGTCTTTCGGCGCGTAAATATACGCGTTCATGCCGTGGGACGCACAAAAAGCAAGCATATCCTGACGCGCTTCCCATGTCCACGGGCTCCCATAAAACCCTTCGACAACGCCCCGCAGCGGCACGGGCGACGCGCCGCACACAGAAACGGGCAACGCCATCAGGCTGGCCGAGACGGAAACGACAACCATTCTTTTCATGAAATTCATGATCATCATCCTTTGCTGGGGCGTGTCGATGAATTCGCTCGCACGCCTAAGAAAACAGCGTCAAACGCCGCCCTTGAAAAGCCTCCGCTCCGCCTCGATCTTACGCGCCCTGCCGGAATTTTTGCACCGCGGCGAAACCTTTTTCCGCCGCCGCCAGTGTCTTTTCAATATCCGCGTCTGTGTGCGCGCCGCTCATGAAGATCGTCTCGAACTGCGACGGCGCGAGATAGATTCCTTCCTCCAGCATCGCACGGAACCAGACCTTG
>CACZOL010000115.1 GCA_902782705.1 uncultured Selenomonadaceae bacterium | reverse complement strand
GGCGCGGGGCGGCGACGTGCGAATCGTCTATTCGCCGCTGGATGCGCTCACGATCGCGAAAGAAAATCCTGACAAAAAAGTCGTGTTCCTCGCGGTGGGATTCGAGACCACCGCTCCGACGGCTGCCGCCGCCGTGCTGACGGCGGAACGGGAAGACGTCGGCAATTTCTTCCTGTTTTCCGCACAAAAGCTGGTGCCTCCTGCGATTCGCGCATTGCTTGCTGACGAGGACGCGCGCATCGACGGCTTCATTTTGCCGGGGCATGTGGCCGTCGTCACGGGCAGCGATGCGTTTTCGTTTTTGCCGGCGGAATATCATTTGCCGGGCGTGGTGGCGGGCTTTTCTCCGATGGAGCTCTTGCGCGGCATATATCGTCTCGTTCGGCAGGTCGCGGCGGGGGAGGCGCGTATCGAGAACGAATACAGGAGTGTCGTGCGTCCGGCCGGAAATCCGTCGGCGCAGGAAATGACGACACGCGTCTATGAGACCTGCGCGGCGGAATGGCGCGGCTTGGGCACGATCCCTGCCTCGGGGCTCTGCCTGCGGGAGACGTATCGCCGTTTCGATTTTCCTGCGGCTTGCCCGCTCGAGATCCCTTCCGTGCCGCCGAAAAAAAGCGGCTGCCGCTGCGGGGAGGTCTTGCAGGGGAAAATCTTGCCGAAAGAGTGTAAACTGTTCGGTACGGCCTGCGTGCCGGAGCATGCGGCGGGGCCGTGCATGGTATCCGCCGAGGGCGTCTGCGCGGCGTGGCATAAATACGGGGGAGGCGTCTTCCAATATGACTGAGACGATACAGCTTGCCCACGGCGCGGGCGGTCGCATGAGCGCGCTTTTGACGGAGGAAGTCCTGCGCCCGATCTTAGGCAATCCGATCCTTGATCGTATGCACGACGGCGCGGTGCTTGACACGCATGGAAAGATCGCGTTCACCACGGACAGCTATGTCGTCGCGCCGCGATTTTTTCCCGGCGGCAGCATCGGGCGGCTGGCGGTCTGCGGCACGGTCAACGACCTTGCCATGAGCGGCGCGGAGGCAAAATATCTTTCCCTTTCGCTGATTCTCGAAGAAGGCCTTGCCGTCGGGGAACTCACGCGCGTTTTGCAGGACGTCCGCGCGGCGGCGGACGAGGCGGGCGTTTCGATTGTCACCGGCGACACGAAAGTCGTCGGGCACGGCGCCTGCGACGGGATTTACATCAATACGGCGGGCGTCGGAGAAATCATCGGGGGCGCGGACATCGCGCCGAAAAATATCCGCGCGGGCATGGATGTGATCGTGTCGGGCTTCCTCGGCGACCACGCGGCGACGATCACGGCAGCGCGTCACGGGTTGAAGCTGCCGGAAGCGATAAAGAGCGACGCCGCGCCGCTGAACGGTCTTGTGAAAGAAATGCTTCGCGCCGTTCCGGAGATTGCCTGTATGCGCGATCCGACGAGGGGCGGAGCGGCGGCGACGTTGAACGAACTGGCGGCGCAGTCGGAAACGGGAATCTTGCTCGACGAGGAATCGCTGCCCGTGCGCCCGGAGGTCGAGGGCGTCTGTGAATTGCTCGGCTTCGAACCGCTGTATTTGGCCAATGAAGGAAAGCTCCTTGCGATTGTTCCCGCCGAAAAAACGGAGACATTGCTTGCCGTCATGCGCGCGCACCCGTATGGAAAAGAGGCACGGCGTATCGGCGCCGTTACGGACAAGGCACCGGGACAGGTCGCGATGAAGACGGCGCTGGGTGGTATCCGCATCGTGGATATGCCGACGGGAAGTTTGGTGCCGAGAATTTGTTGAAGAGCTTGTCCCAAATCCCTTAGGCGTTGTTGGCGTCGGTTGACGCAGTACCACTACGCCTCCCTCCTCTGGCTGGCCTATGGTATTTTGTCCTGCGCTCTTGTTTTTTGCACCTTATGTTTTGAAAAACTTACAAAATCCTTTCGCCTTGAAAATTTTTCAGGGCGGAAGGATTTTTTTGTGCCGAAAGAGAATAATTTTTATAGGGTTTTCATACGAAAGATTTAGTATATAAAAAAAGCAAGGAAGCAATGAACAAGGCAGTTTGTGACCATATCGAGGGATTTTTCGACTGCCCAGGAAAATGGCTCGAAGTCGTAGCCGGGGAGCTGCGTCGAGAGTCATTTGACAACGACAGGCGAAAAAGACCCGGTAGGGGCACAGACGGACTTGTTTATTGCTTCCGTAAGAAAGGAGGGGTTCGAATTGGAAATGGAAATGGATAGCTTGTCCCTTGCGTCGCTGGAATCGACGCTGGCATTGCCCGGTCAGATCCGGGGAATCCTCTCCACGTTGGACGTACTGGACGTTCTCGACATTGTACTTGTCGCCATCATTCTTTATAAAATTTACGAAATGCTCGAGGACACGCGTGCGATCACACTCGTAAGAGGCATCATCTTTTTGCTGGTATTGACGCTTCTGGCCAACTGGGGTCAACTGCATGTGATTTATTGGCTGCTGTCGAAAGTGGTGACGCTGCTTTTTGTCGCGCTGCCCATCGTGTTTCAGCCGGAGCTCCGGCGAACGCTGGAACATCTGGGCGAAGGGCGGTTTTTGGCGCATGCGCCTTTCTTGAACGACGAGGACGCGCAATACGTTATCCAGGAACTCGACTCTGCGCTGCGCGAGATGTCGGCGGTGAAAACGGGCGCGCTGATCGTCGTCGAGCGGAATATGGGGCTGAACGACATTTCCAGGACGGGCGTTCAGATCGACGGCCTCGTGTCGAAGGAATTTTTGCGGAATATTTTCTTCGTGAACACGCCGCTGCATGACGGCGCGGTAGTCATTCGGGGAAAGCGCGTCATCGCAGCTGGGTGCCTTTTGCCGCTGACGGAGAATCGCACGCTCTCGACGGAGCTCGGCACGCGTCACAGAGCGGCTATCGGGCTTTCGGAGCAGTGCGACGCGCTGGTGCTCATTGTCAGCGAAGAAACCGGTATCATATCGGTGGCGGAGAACGGACACATTCATCGTAAGATTGATTCCGCCCAGCTTAAGCAATACCTGAAGCCGATATTCGAGCCGGAGAAAATAAGCCTGAAAGAAATGGTCGCTAACTGGAGGAAAAAGAGGAAATGAACAGCCTGAAAGGATTTTTTCTTCACAATCTGGCGGCAAAGATTGTCGCCTTTCTCGCGGCCTTCGTACTCTGGGTTTTCGTCATGAACGATCAAAATCCCGCCACGGAAAGCGGTTTTTCCGTGCCGCTGACGGTGCTCAATTCGCCTAACGAGGCGCGTGTGACGCAGAGCGCGGAGAGCGTGCGGGTCAAGCTGCGCGCGCCGAGGTCGGTTCTCGCGTCGGCAAATGCGGACGAGGTTCATGCGTTTGTCGATCTGGCGGGCTTGGAGCCGGGGACCCATCCGCTTCATGTGCAGACGGTGATTCCGCAGGGAATGGAGATTGTATCTGTGACGCCGGAGACGGTGAAATTCACCATCGATCCGGTGGTCCAGAAGCGTATGCCGATCCGTCTTGTCCGTACCGGCGCTCCGCCTGCGGGCCTGACGGTGGCGGCCATCGAGCCCGATACGCGAATGGTCACGATTGTCGGACCGCAGTCTGTTATCAACACGGTTTCCGAGGTTACCGGAACGGTGGCTGTTCCAAACAATGCATCGGGTGATGTGGATATTGACGTCGCTTTATCGGCGGTGGATGAAAACGGGGAGCCTATGGATGCAGTGCGCGTCGTGCCGAAGCTGATCGTGGCGCATGTGAGCTTTGCACGCAGCCTTTCGCGCAAGGTTGTCGACGTGAAGCCGACCATCGAGGGCTCGGTCGCGTCTGATTATACGCTGGCGGATATCCGCGTGGAGCCGTCGCGCGTCGAGCTTGCGGGTACGAGCAGGGCGCTTGACGCAGTGACGACGCTCTCGACGGAGCCGATTCCCGTCGTCGGTCTGACGGAAACGACAACACAGACGGTGTCGCTGGTATTGCCGGAGGGTGTGACGGTCACGAACAAGATGGTGGTCGTGCAGGTTATCATCAAGAAACGATAGATGGATTCCAAGCGGGGCGCGGTGGGGATATCCGCCGCGCCCCGTGTCGGTTTGTGAGAGCACTTAACGCTAAGCAGACGATTGGCGCGCCTGTGCCCAGTGGGTAACAGCGCCTTAGCGGTCGCTCATGCAAAGCTCGCAAGCGAAGCGCAACGCAAGTTTAGTGCGACGCATACTTGACCGTTTGAGGCGTCCGAGCGCAGCGAAGGACGAGTTTAGCAGGCATAGCATTTGGAGGATTTATGATACGGATTTCGGAGCTTGCCGTGCCGGTTTCGGACGAGAGCCCCTTGGAAGCTTTGGCGGCGGAGCGCCTTTCCCTTTCGCGAGGAGCGGTGCGGCGCGTTTCGGTCGTTCGCCGTGCGGTGGACGCGAGGCGGCGGCGCGGCGCCCCCATTTTGTTTTCCTATGTGTTGGACGTGGAGACGGAGGACAGCGATGCGCGCGTCCTTGCGCGTTTCCGGCGGGATAAGAAAGTGTCCGCCGCGCCGGAAAAAGAGCCCTCCGTCTTTGCGCGCCTTGCAGGGAATAAGCCGGTTGCTTTGGAAAAGCGTCCCGTCGTTGTGGGATTCGGGCCGGCGGGCATGTTCGCGGCGCTGGCATTGGCGACGGCGGGCGTCGCGCCGATTGTTTTAGAGCGCGGGCAGGATGTTGACGCGCGCCATGCGGCGGTCGAGAGATTTTGGTCGGGCGGCGCTTTCGACGGCGAGACGAACGTGCAGTTCGGCGAGGGCGGCGCGGGCACATTTTCCGACGGGAAACTGACGGCGCGGGGCGGAGATCCGATGCAAAGGGACGTGCTTGACGCGTTCGTTCGCGCCGGAGCGCCGGAGGAAATCCTGTATTTGGCGAAGCCTCATATTGGAACGGATCGCCTGCGGAGCGTCGTGAAAAATATTCGCGCTGAAATTACGCGGTGCGGCGGCGAAGTGCGTTTCGGCGCGCGGGCGGACGCACTGGAGTTTGGCGCGGATGGCGTGCGCGCAGTACGGCTCGCGGGCGGCGAACGGATAGAAACGGACGCGGCGTTTTTCGCCATCGGTCATTCTGCCCGCGATACATATCAAATGCTGTACGAGGCGGGCGTCGCGATGGAGGCGAAAGCGTTCGCCGTCGGTGTCCGCATCGAGCATCCGCAGGAAATGATAGACCGCGTTCAATACGGAGAGGATGCGGGAAATCCCCATCTCGGCGCGGCGGACTATGCGCTGACGTTTCAGGACGAGGTTACTGGGCGCGGCGCGTATTCGTTCTGTATGTGCCCGGGCGGACAGGTGGTTGCGGCGGCGTCGGAAGCGGGGCGCGTTGTGACGAACGGTATGAGCCTTTACGCGCGGGCGTCCGGAGCCGCGAACGCCGCGCTTCTCGTACAGGTGCGTCCTGAGGATTTTGGCGGCGCGGTTTTGGGCGGCGTCGCGTTCCAGCGCGAGTATGAGACGGCGGCGTTTCGTATCGCAGGCGGCGACTGGCGCGCGCCGGTGCAGAGCGTCGGCGACTTCTTGCGCGGCGTGTCGGGGAGTACGGATTTTTGCATCGAGCCGACATACCGGCCGGGCGTCGTTGCCTGCCGCATCGACGACTGTTTGCCGTCGTTTGTTACGCGGACGCTTCGCGACGCGCTGCCGGCTTTTGACGAAAAGATTCATGGATTTGCGGCGGCGGACGTGCCAATGACGGGCGTGGAGATGCGTTCCTCGGCGCCCTGCCGCATCGTGCGCGACAGGGAAACCTTCGCATCCGTCTCGACGCCGGGGCTGTATCCGATTGGCGAGGGCGCGGGCTACGCGGGCGGCATCATGAGCGCGTCGGTGGACGGTCTCAAAGCGGCGCTTGCTTTTTTGCGGCAAATGGGTAAAATAGAGTGAAGTGTGAAGAACTGGACAACCGCATTGGGAAGAGATTTTTTGACTTATCATCAATAAAGTATTGGGGGAGCATATAATCATGGCAAGAATGTTTGGGACGGACGGCGTGCGCGGCGAAGCGAACCTGGAGCTGACGCCGGAGCTCGCGTACCGGCTGGGACGCGCGGCTGCGCTTTATTTTGGCGAGGGCGGCACGGCGAAGCCTGAAATTTTGATCGGCCGCGACACACGAATCTCGGGACCGATGTTCGTCTCGGCGCTGGCGACGGGCATTTGCTCGGCAGGCGGTCACGCGGTCATCGCGGGCGTGATTCCGACGCCGGCCATCGCGTATCTGGCGAAAAAGCACAAGATGGCGGCGGGCATCGTTGTTTCCGCTTCCCACAACCCTTTCGGCGACAACGGCATCAAATTTTTCGGCGGCGACGGCTATAAGCTGCCGGACGAGGTGGAGGACGAGATTGAAAATATCGTGCGCCGTCTCGAAGAGGAGGACGATTTTTATCGCCCGTCCGGTCCTTTGGTCGGCTCGCTGAACTATCGGAAAGATTTGCTGCAGGAGTATATCGACTATGTGATTTCCACGACGGACGCGTATTTCGACGGTATGAAGGTCGTTCTCGACTGCGCGAACGGCGCGGCCTACGAGGCGATGCCGACGGTCCTCAAGTCTCTCGGCGCGGACCTTACTGTCATTCATAACGAGCCGAGCGGTGTGAATATCAACGACGCTTGCGGTTCGACGCATTTGGAATCCCTGATTCGCAAAGTCAAAGAGACCGGCGCGGACATCGGCGTCGCTCACGACGGAGACGCTGACCGCTGTCTCTGCGTGGACGAGAAGGGAAACGTCATCGACGGCGACCGTATGCTCGTGCTCTGCGGCCTCGCATTGAAGGAAAAAGGCGCGCTGCCGAACGACACCATCGTTACGACGGTCATGGCGAACATCGGCTTCCATAAGGCGGTGAAAGCGGCGGGCGGCCGAGTCGAGGTTACGAAGGTCGGCGACCGTTACGTCTTGGAAGAGATGCGCGCTCACGGTTACGCGCTGGGCGGCGAGCAGTCCGGTCATATCATCTTCGGCAATCTCGCGACGACGGGCGACGGCCTCGTCACGGCGCTTCAAGTGCTCAGCGTGCTGAAGCGGAGCGGCGGCCCCGCGTCGAAGCTGACTGCCATGATGAAGAGCTATCCGCAGCTTCTCGTCAATGTGGAAGTGAAAACGAAGGACGGCTGGGAAGAGAATGCCGCTATCTGCAAGGCTATCAAAGACGAGGAAGCACTTCTCGGCGAAAACGGACGGATTCTCGTGCGCCCGTCCGGCACCGAGCCTTTGATCCGCGTAATGGCGGAAGGGCCGGAGCAGGGTCAGCTCGAGGAAATCTGCCAGCGCATTGCCGACGTCGTCCGCGCTGAGCTTTCGTAAACTATTATCAGTAAATCATCATCAGTAAACCAAAGGGCAACCGCAGGAAAAATGTTCTTCCTGCGGTTGCCCTTTTTACGTCGGTATGTTGCGTCAAAAAAATTTGGAATCAGAAAATCAGAAAATCAGGAAATCTGATTTTCTGATTTTCTTACCGCAACATTTTTTTCAATTGAAATTGTAAGCCGTTACGATTTTTTCCCTTCCTTCGAGAACGTCCTGCGCGTATTCGTACAGGCAAATACCGAGGTAGGAGCCGGCGATGTTTACCACGTTGCCGAAGCCGTTTTGCTGCAGCGCCATGATCGCATTGTAGCTTCTTTGGCTGGAGCGGCAATGCAGATACACGGGACGGTCTTTCGGGATTTCGTTCATGCGGGCGCGCAGCTCACTGAGCGGAATGTTGACCGCATTTTTCAGGTGGCTCGCGGCATATTCTCCTTTCTCGCGCACGTCCACGATGTACGCGCCGCTTTCCACGAGACCGCGCACCGCCGAGACCGGGACCTGGCGGAAGCGTCCGTCGAGTATGTTCAGCCCCACCAGCGCCGCCATGTGAACGGCGTCTTTCGCAGTGCCGACGACGGGCGCATAGCAAAGCTCCGTTTCCTTCAGATCTTCCAATGTGCCGCCCATCGAGATCAGCGCGGCGACGACGTCCACGCGTCGATCCGCCGCGTCCTTGCCGATGGCCTGCGCGCCGAGAAGTCGGCCTGTCGGCGTCTCGAAAACGAGCTTCAGATGAATCGGCGCGCTTTTCGGCATGATCCCAACCTTGTCGGCGGGAATGACGTAAACCGATGCACAGGGGATCCCCGCTTCCTTTGCCGCGCGCTCCGTGAGTCCCGTGCAGGCGGCGTATAAATCGAAAACGCGGAGCACCGACGAGCCGATGACGCCCTTCGAGCGATGGGAACGCCCCGCGATGTGGTCGGCGGCGGCGCGCCCTTGCATTTGCGCGGGCCATGCCAGAGCGAGCCGCGTCCATTTTTGCGTGAGGCGATGGAATACTTCGATGGCGTCGCCCACTGCGTAAATGGCAGGATCGCTGGTCTGATAGTTGTGATTGACGCGTATGCCGCCCGTTTCGCCGATTTCGAGGCCTGCGTCTTTCGCAAGCTCCGTTTCGGGACGGACGCCGATGGCAAGCACTGTTGCGTCCGCTTTGATTTTCCGTCCTCCGGCAAGCTCGACTTCCTTTTCGCCGATTCGTTTCACACCGTCCTTCAAGACGAGCGTGACGTCGTGGTCGAGCATTTCCTTGTGCAGGATTTGCGCCATGTCGAAATCGAAGGGCGTCATGATTTGCGGCATCGCTTCGATCAGCGCGATGTTCCGCCCGCTCGCGCGAAGATTTTCTGCGACCTCACAGCCGATGAAGCCTCCGCCGACCACTGCCACGTCTTTTGCGTCGTGGGCGGAGAGCCATGCGTCGAGCTTTTCTGTATCGGCGACGCTTCGGACGGTGAACACGTTTTCCCGTTCGACGCCTTCGATGCTCTTCGGGCGGATCGGTTCCGCGCCCGGCGAGAGAATCAAGATATCGTAACGTTCCTCGTATTCCGTGCCGTCGGCGCGGCGCCTGACGCGAATCGTCTTTGCTGCGCGGTCGATGGACGTCACTTCATTTTCAGTGCGAACCTCGATATTGTACTGCTTCTTGAAGCGCTCTGGCGTCACCATCAAGAGGCAGCCGCTGTCCGGTACCACGCGGCTCAGGAAATACGGCAGACTGCAATTTGAGTACGAGACGTGCGGCCCGCGCTCGAAAATCACGATCTCCGCGCTTTCATCAAGCCTGCGGAGACGCGCGGCGGCGGACGCGCCGCCCGTGACGCCGCCGACGATCAAAATTCTTTTCCCCATCCTGTTACTCCTTCAAGGCGGCTTTCGTCGCTTCCTTCGCACACCAGCCGATGATCTTCTTGCAGTTGCGCGCGCGGTCTTTCTTGCCTTCCGGCGTCGACTCGTCGAACGGGAAGCAGAGGTCGCGGCATTCGATGGTGCCGAACTCGGCGATACATTTGCGGATATACTCGCCGTGCCGCGGGTAAATACCCGTGCCTTCATGGTGCAGCTCGTCCACGCGGTCCTCGAAAGATTCCTTCGCGAACGGGTTCTTCCGTCCGTGGCGGCTGCCGATGACGCACATGCCGGCGTTTACCGCGCCGCAGGTGTGCTTCGTGAATCCCATGCCGCCGCCCATGCCCGAGACCAGCGCCACGACTTCGGGCGGGTAATCCGTCGTCTTCTGCTCCAGATAGCCTTGGAACACGCACTCGCCGCAGTTCAGCCCGTGCTTGAAATGTTCCATCGCCGTCTGTGACGCTTTTTCTGCGATTTCCTCGATTTCCGCTTCGCTGTAAACTTTTTTCTCCGCCATTTTCTCTCCTCCTTTTCATTTATGAAACCTCTCTATCTGTATTATTCTTTTTTTCCTGTAAAAATCCTTTCTTGTTTGGTATAACGAGGCGGAAATAATTTGCCTTGTCGAAACGCATAAAGAGGAAATTTTGCC
>CACZOL010000114.1 GCA_902782705.1 uncultured Selenomonadaceae bacterium | reverse complement strand
TCCAGCCTCCCGCAGCAAAAATCATCTATGCTAAATTATTCTTAATATACCATGTTTCCCGCTTCCGGACAAGCGCGGACACGTTTTCGCACCATGTGTTCTTAGTCAAACACGATCATTATATTATACAAAAAATCCATTTCCCGTTCAGCAACAAACGGAAAATGGATTTTCCATACATATTTATCCTCGTTCTTGCCATCGGCAGAGCCAGCGCTCGGCAAGGTCGAGCGATCCAAATAACGCTAGGCCCATTGCGCTCAGCACGACGATTCCGGCGTACATCTCCAGATAGCTGACGCGAAGCCACGCGTCCATAATGAAATAACCCATGCCGTACTGCGTACCGAACGTTTCTGTGAAAAAAAGCACGGAAATCGCGGTCGCCATCGCAACGCGAATCGCCGTCATGAATTTCGGCAATGAAGCAGGCAAGAGTACTTCCGAAAGAATCACACGAAAAGGCGCGCCCAAAGACGCAAGCGGATAGAAAACTTCTGCAGGGATTGCTCGAATACTGTCCCTCACAGCGATGACGATCTGAAAAACGAGAATCAAAAAGAGCAAGCTCATCTTGGAGATTTCGCCAAGCCCGAAAAGCAGCATGACAATAGGAAGCAATGCGATTTTGGGCACAGGATATGTCAAGTAGACGATGGGCGCGAGCAAGCGGTCCGCCATGGGCGACCAGCCCATCAGCACACCGAGAGGAAGCCCGACAATGACAGCCAGCAAAAGTCCCGCAAGAATTCGGCCGAAACTGTATGCGATATGCACAGCAATCGCGCTGAAAAAAATGTCGCCGACTTTTTCTATAACCGCGAAGGGTGAAGGAACAACGGGGATATCGACGAAACGTGCAGCTATGAACCACACAAAGAGCAATATGAGCGCGCCGAGGCAAGCGGCAGACAATCGTTTCTTCATATCGCCGCCCCCTCTCCCTTGCCCCGAAGGAAGGACCGAAGCCTCGTCTTTTGCGCAACAATCTCTTCCGAACTTTCACGGCGCGCAAAAAGCGGATTATCCGTCATGAATGCGACGCGCCCAGGCGCAGACGAAAGCGCAACAATCGTTTGTCCCAGATAAAGCGCCTCCTCGACGTAATGCGTAACAAGAACGGTCGTGACTTTCTGCGTGCGCCAAAGATCGAAGAAAACCTCCTGCATCTCCTCCCTCGTAATGGCATCGAGAGCGGAAAACGGCTCGTCCATGAGCAAGACATCCGGCTGCAGCAAAAATGCGCGGGCAAGGCTCGCCCGCTGCTGCTGTCCGCCCGAAAGCTCTCGCGGAAAGCGCGACAAAAGTGGCTCTTCCAAACCGAGCCGCGCAAGCATTTCTGATTCTTTCGGCGGCGCCGGAACGTCGGAATGCTTGACACGCCATGAAAGCCGAATATTTTCGCGGACGGTTTTCCAAGGCAGCAATCCGTAATTTTGCGGAATCAACCCTATCGTGTGCCGTTTGGGATCGATGGGCGCGCCTGCGAAAGAGACCTCACCTTCAAAACGCCGCTCGACGCCCGCAAGGATCCGAAGCAGCGTCGATTTCCCGCAGCCCGAAGGACCAATGACCGCACATGTTCCTCCACGCGGCACATCAAGGCTCACGTCCGAAAGCGCCGTAATCCTGCCGCCATTCGCCGTATCGTAAAAAGCCGTAAGGCCGGAGACGCGAATCACGGCAACACGTCTCCCGTGACCAGCGTTTGATATGCGTATGCCTCGGAAACCAAGCTCTTCTCCTTGAGCCAGCGCATAACTTCTGAAACGTCCTTTTCCTGCGGAAGCGTTGCATTTCTATACGCCGGAAGATTCAATGCTTCCTTTGCCGCAGGCGGAAACCCGCTCTTCTCCACGACGAGATCGATATACGTTTCACGCGGATTGGACGTAAGATACTTGATTGCCTTATTGTACGCACGATACATTGCTTGCACCGCTTCCCGTTTTTCCGTAACCGCCTTTGCCGAAAAAAGCATGACGCCCGGGTTGACGCCAAGCGCATTGGAATCCGTCAACTTGCGGCATCCGCCCGCCATGGCTACGCTCGCCATCGGCTCAGGCAGCGTAGCGGCGGCAAGTTTCCCGTTTTGTAACATTTCGAGCCGCGCCGGAATCTGCGGAACGGAAATTTTCCGGATTGCGTCCGCCGCCATTCCGTGTTCTTTTAAAATACGATCGGTCACATACTCGATAATCGTGTTTCGGGAAACGGCCACTTCTGCGCCGGAAAGAGCAGGAACATCCGATATATTTTCGCCCTTTCCGACGATGAGTGTATAGCAGCCGTCCGTCGCCGACGTCACACGCACGTCAAACCCGCCCGCTTTCGCAAAGGCCGCCGCAAGCAAATCGGAGACCGCCCCGTCAAGCTGTCCGCTTTGCATCGCCGCGTCTCGATCCATCGCGCTTTTGAACGAATGAAGCGTAACGTCTACGCCTTCCTCCGCAAAAAAACCTTTTTCCCGCGCTATGATAAACGGCACAGAATCCATATCCGGCATTAATCCGACAGAAAGCGACAATTTCGCTCCGCCCTTCGCAGTCTCATTCTTCACCGTATCTTTTCCGCAGCCGAAGACGAGCAGAAGCAACGCTGCGCAAAAACATGCAATCCATTTTTTCATACTGAACCCTCCCCGAAATCAAACGCGGCGCAAAGCAAATGCGCCGCGCTTCCTTTATTGAACAGAAACGGAGCCGATCAGCTCCACGGCCTTCTGGAAAAACCGAAGCATTTTTTGTAATGTTTCCTCATGTTCTTCGTAAGTCTTCATCGCTTTATCTTTCATTTCTTCCGCTTTATGGCGCATCTCCTCGATCTCCGCCAGTTTTTCATTCAGCGTTTTAAGCGTCTCCGCCGCCTCGTCGATAGAGCGGTTGATTTCCTCTACGTCGCGCTGGGAGCGATTCTGGATTGAAGCATTTTCCTCCTGTTGTTTCTTTCGCTCTTCGTCCTTGCCGGTAATTTCTTCCCAAACCTTTCGGACGGAAGATTTCTTGCGCTCCGTCTCGTCAATTTGCTCATTTCGCCCCGCCGCACGCTCTGCTTGCGCCTCCAACTCGCGTTGACGCGCCTCCAACGCCTTTTTCTCGGCTTCCAGCGCTTTGCGCTGCTCTTGGATTGCCGCCTCTTGTTTACGAAGGCTTTCTTCCTGCCGCGCAAAAATCAATTCCTGTTGAATGCGGTCGTTTTCCGCCTCCACCGATTTGTCGTGAAAAAATCCGGCGCCAAGGAATCCGCCTCCCAGTGCCAGCACAAACAAAACCCCCAGCGCAATCCAGCGCCATTTCCGTCCGTCGGACGACGCCTCTTCTATTTCCTCATCCTCTTCTTCCGCCAAAGTCGACTCGGGCGAAATCTTCGCCGGCGTCCTGTTCTCCCCTGCATCGTCCCAACGCCCGTCATGCTTCGCCGTCATTCCCCTTCGCTCCTTCCGTCATATACGCATGTTCCTTTTTCATTGTCTCGCAAAGACGCCTAAGCGTCCAATGCGCATTATAAGGTGTTACAATCGCCTTGTAACGAATCGGCGAACCGCCCGACGTCTTCAAGGCCGCAAGAACCTGATCGAGCCGCTTGCCCTTGATATGACCGAGCACCATAACTTCGTCAGGAAAATGAAAGGGCTCTTTTTCTTCCGTAAACGGTGCGGGCGCAAATCCGCCCATACCCAGAAGGAACCCGACTTTTTCCCGCCAGCTTTCTTCAGGAAGCACACGGATTTCAATATTGAGCTTTCGCAAAGCCGCTCTCACCGATTCAAGTTTTTCCGCGTCTTCAAAGTGATAGCAAAGGACGATTTCCGTTGCTTTTTTCATGCATTTCCTCTTTCCCGTCGCTGGCGAAGCGATTCGTACATCAGAACCGCGCCGGCCACAGACGCGTTCAAAGAATTGATTTTCCCCAGCATCGGAATCCTGACGAGCACGTCGCAGCTTTCGCGCACAAGACGCGATATACCACGTCCTTCGCTTCCAATTACTAACACCAGTGCGCCCGTCAAATCCGCTTCAAAATAATCAGCCGCACCGTCCATATCCGCACCGACAATCCAAAATCCTGCTTTCTTCAACTCACGAATCGTCTGCGCGACGTTGCCGATACGCGCCACCGGCACATACTCCACAGCGCCGGCAGAAGTCTTTGCGACCGTCGCGGACAACGGACAGCTCCGACGCTTCGGAATCAGTACGCCGTCCACGCCAACAGCGTCTGCCGTCCGAAGTACGGCTCCCAAATTGTGCGGGTCTTCCAACTCGTCCAACAGCAAGAGAAACGGAGCACCGTCTCTGCTCTGCGCCGCGTCTAAAATATCTTCCAGCGGCGTATAGTCCACAGGCGAAGTATAGGCAAGCACGCCTTGATGACGAAAGCCTTTTGCCGCCGCTTCGATCTGACTCCGCGGAACGGTTTCCACCACTGCGCCGCTCTCCCGCGCCAGATTTACAATTTCCCGAATCGACCCCTGTGTGTCATGCTCGGCCACCAGCAGACGATTGACCGTACGGCCGCTTTTCAGCGCTTCCGTTACAGCATTGCGCCCGACGACGACGTCCTCCGGCAACTCTCTTCTTTCCGGTGGTCTTCCGACACGCACCGATTTGTTATCCGTTCCCGCAGCTTTTTCCGTGTCCTTTGCAAAGGTTTTTTTCTTTTTTTCCATCTTATTCCACACGCATTTTAATCATTTCGCTGAACTTCCCACAAGTCATCTTGCCTTCAGGGCAGCGCCCCGTCTGCACGCAGGTCGCTCCCGCATTCTTGAAAAGCAGCGGCGCGACTTTCTTGACCTCTTCCAGCATCTTGTATGCCAATGCGCGAATCTCCCATTGTGCGCGATTGCAGCAACGAAGATTGAAGAAATGTAGCAGCGACCGCGCGTTCATCGTCACGACAATTTTCGTTTCCGTCGCGTTCGCCAATATATAGCGTGCGTCCTCTTTCGGGACACCCATCTCCGTAAACTCGTCGTACGCCGCGCGAATCTCCTTCATCAGCGCATCGTATTTTTCCTTCGCCGCCGGAATCTCTGCAATAGACGGCGGCGTGACATAGACGAAATCGTGCGCGGCAACGTAGCGCTGCGACTGCTGCGAATAAGAAGCGATGCGATGACGGACGAGCTGATGCGTCAGAGTCCGCGACACGCCTTCAACGCCAAACGTAAAGGAAACGTGCTCCAACGTCGAGGCATGCCCCATCTCAACCAGCATCTTCACCATCTTCTCTACAGTCTCCGGCGTCATTTTCTCCGCAAGCTCTTTCGCACCGGATGGAGAATAGCAAAGACGCGCCGCCATCGCGACAACACGATCCGGCTCCGGCGTATGCTCCAAAAGCGTGACTTCAATCATAATTTCCTCCTACTTGCCCGATGCGTGCGCTTCCATCATCTGTTTCGCGACCGCCTGAAACGCCGCCTCTGAAATTTCCCGAAGTCTTTCGTGCGCCTCTCTGAGATACAACGTTCCCAAAAGCGCCTCAAAGCCTGTACTGATATGATATTCACGCACAGACGAAGCACGCGGCGTACGGCTGTGCGCGTTCCTTCCACGGCGAAAAATATCTTTTTCCTCCGCGCTGAGCATTGGCTCGATTTCCGCATAGGCTCTCGCCTGCCAGACAGCGGACACGATTTTCGCGCCAAACTGATTCAAAATCTGCACTTGGGACTGCGTATAAGACAAAAGCCGCTTCCGTACAAAAAGATGAAAATACGCATCCCCGACATAAGCGAGCACTAAAGGCGGCAATGCCGCTGCATCAATTGCCCCGTACCTTTCACGAACGCCGCCCGCTTCGTCCGGCTCAAACACCTCGTCCGCAATTTTCCGCGCTGCTTTGAACTTCATGCGCGCTTCCACCGCGTACCTGCCGCGGAGTCCTCAAGCACTATGCCCCGCGCTTTCAGCGCGTCGCGAATCTCGTCCGCCCGCGCCCAATTTTTCGCCTTCCGCGCAGCAAGCCGCTCCTCAACCAAAGCTTCAATTTCCGCGTCTTCGCTGCTCTCTTTTGACGCATCTCTTTCAAGAATCCCGATAATTTCCGCCATATCGTCAAACGCCGCCCGAACGCGTCGGAAATTTGCCGCGTCAAATGGTTTGCCGTGATTAACGACGTCATTGTAATAGACGTTGACGTCTTTCGCAACGGCGAAAAGACGGCTTATAGCGAGCGCGGTATTGAAATCGTCCGCCATATCGCTGTAAAAAGCCTCCCGTGCCGCCTCTGCCGAGTCCGCAAGCTGCGCCGCCGTATCTGCCGTACCATCGCTCCCTGAAAGCTCATCCAAACTCGTTTTCGCATTCGCAAGACGGGAAAGCCCCGCCTGAGCGTCGCGAAGCCGCTCGTCACTGAAATCCAGCGGACTGCGGTAATGCGTCTGCAAAATGAAGAAACGCACGACCTCGCCCGGGTATTTTTGCAGAATATCCGCCACCGTGAAAAAATTGTTCAGCGACTTGCTCATCTTCTCGTCGTGAATCGTAATGAAACCGTTATGCACCCAATACCTTGCGAAACAGTCCGAGCCGCCGCAATACGCCTGCGACTGTGCAATCTCATTCTCATGGTGCGGGAAAATCAGGTCGCTGCCGCCGCCATGGAAATCAAACGTCTTACCAAGATATTTCAGCGACATCGTCGAGCATTCGATATGCCAGCCGGGACGGCCTTTACCCCACGGACTTTCCCAAAACGGCTCGCCCGGTTTCGCCGCTTTCCACAGCGCGAAATCCATCGGATTCTTTTTCCGCTCGTCCACCTCGACGCGCGCGCCTGCCATCATATCGTCAAGATTGCGTCCGCTGAGCTTTCCGTATTCTGCGAAAGATTCTACGCTGTAATATACGTCTCCTTCCAACTCGTACGCGAATCCCTTATCCACAAGCCCTTGCACCATTTCGATAATCTCGGGAATCGTCTCCGAAACGCGCGGATAAACGTCCGCACGACGGACGTTCAATTCGTCCATCACTTGAAAATACGCGTCAATATACTGATCCGCAACGTCTTTCCATGTTACGCCGCGCTCGTTTGCGGTGCGAATAATCTTGTCGTCCACATCCGTGAAATTTTGAATATAGCGCACCGCATAACCGCACTTTACGAAGAAACGGCGAATCACATCCCATGTCACAAAGGGGCGCGCATTGCCGATATGCGGATCGTTATACGGCGTGACGCCGCAGACATAGATGCCGACTTTCCCCTCTTCCAACGGAGAAAACGTCTCTTTCTGCCGCGACATCGTATTATAGACTTTGATTTCCCGTACCATCTTTCTTTCTTACACCTCGTTTTTCAAAACGTCTAAAATCCCGTAACCGAGCGCAGGGCTTCCGTCCGGCATTCTCGCCGCTTCGAGCTCCTCCAATGTAAAACCGCTTTCCTTGAATACGGCGACAAGATTGTCTCGCGCCGCTTCCGCCTTCTCTTTAGCGTCGCGGTACTTGCGGCCGACTGCGCCCATCAAACGAATCGACGACAAATCCGTCTCGGCGATCAAATATGCCGTCCCCGCTTCGTTAATACGATTAATTCGTTCCATTGAAAATCTCCTTATA
>CACZOL010000113.1 GCA_902782705.1 uncultured Selenomonadaceae bacterium | reverse complement strand
TTTCCGAAGCGCCGTCTGCATCATGACCGTCTGCGCATCGGCTACCTGTCCGCGGACCTGAACGCCCACCCCGTGGGCAAGCTCCTCGTGCCCCTTCTGGAGCGGCACGACAAAACGCGCTTTGAAATCCATTGCTACAACGCAGGCGAAAAAAACGACGACGTCACGAAAAAACTGTGCGCGGCTTCGGACGGCTGGCGAAATATCGCGTCCCTCTCCGACGAGGAAACGGCCAAGCAGATATACGACGACGAAATCGACATCCTCCTGGAACTCGGCGTGCATACGAAGGGCAACCGCTTGCCCGTGCTCGCGTATCGTCCTGCGGCGGTGCAGATTTGCGGGATCGGCGACGTACGGAGCAGCGGCCTTTCCTGCGTCGATTATTTTTTGTCCGACGTCTGGTGCGCGGGCGACGAGGCCTCCGCGCGCGAAGACTTCACCGAGCGCCTGATCCGTTTGCCTCATACGCATTTTTGCTATATGCAGCCCGAAGGACTGCCGCCCCTCGCCCCCGTCCCTTCTCTCTCGCGCGGCTTCATAACCTTCGGCTGCTTCAACAACGCCGCAAAAATCACAGACGAAATGCTCTCACTTTGGAACGATCTATTGCGCCGCGTGCCGAAAAGCCGCCTGCTCCTGAAGCACAAACTGTTCGGCAGCAACGAAGGTCGGCAATTCATGCAGGAGCGACTGACGCGGCTGGGATTCGACGTCTCACGCGTCGAACTGCGCGGCTTCTCCGCAGGCCATATTTTCGAGTACAGGGATATGGACGTCGCCCTCGACACTTACCCGTACACGGGCGGCATGACGACATTCGAGGCCCTCGCCATGGGCGTCCCCGTCGTCTCGAGATACGGCGCGCGCCACGGCACGCGCTTCGGCTACAGCATTCTGCAAAATCTCGGCCTCGGCGAACTCGCCGCGCCGACCGCGGAACGGTATCTGGAAATCGCCGCAGCGCTGGCGACGGATTCGGAACTTCTGTCCACGCTGCACGAAAAGCTCCGCGCGTTTCTCGCCGCCTCTCCGCTGACGGACGCGGCGCAGTACGCGGCCGACGTAGAAGCGGCGTATGAAGCCGTCTGGAACGAAACGACAAACGAGGAGGATCGGACACAGTGAAAACCATCGTAATCGCGACGAAGAATAAAGGGAAAATCCGCGAAATGACGCAGGCTTTTGAAGGGCTTCCCGTGAAACTCATCCCCCTTTCGGACTTCGGCGATCTGCCCGACGCCGTGGAGGACGGAACGACTTTCGAGGCAAACGCGAAAATCAAAGCACTTTTTTATATGAAGGAAACAAAAACAGCTTGTCTGGCTGACGATTCCGGCTTGGAGGTCGATGCGCTCGGCGGCGGGCCCGGCGTCTATTCCGCCCGTTTCGCCGGAGAGCACGCCACCGACGACGCAAACAACGAGAAACTGCTGGCGGAGATTGGGAAAAAAGGCCTCGACGCCTCCCCTGCCGCCTATCGCTGCGTGCTGGCGTTCGCGGATACGGACGGCGCCACCCTCACCGCCGAGGGAAGCTGCGCAGGCGTCATTCGTCCCGAAGCACGCGGGAACGGCGGCTTCGGCTACGACCCCTACTTCTATATTGATGAAAACAAAACGATGGCAGAGTTGACGCTGAACGAGAAGGACGCGATCAGCCATCGCGGAAAGGCCCTCCGCGAAATGGCGAAGCAACTTTCCTTCTATCTCGCAAAGAAAGATGAACGCCCTTCATAAAATAATGAATATTTTTTTCCGTGATAGCAGGATTTTTCTTTTTTTTGGCTAATATATAAACAGATGTAATTGTGATTCGCCGGATATATAAATGATATCCCAAATCCGTTTCATCTGTGCAAGGCTTGAAAGACAGGCGCAGCACATATTTTCACGGGCATGCGGGCGCGGGAGTCGTAGGCATTAACTACGCCGACCGATACCGACGACGCTTATGGAAATTTGCGCGCGCCATGTGTTCTAAAAATTAAGGGGGGTTTATTGTGCGTACTATCAAGACAGCCGAAATCACCGAGGCCGTAGCCAAGCTCTGTAAAGAGGCGGCTTACTACCTGCCGGAGGACGTCTACGAGGCGCTGAAGAAGGGCCGCGAGACGGAGAAATCGCCGGTGGGCAAAGACGTGCTGGAACAGATCATCAAGAACGCCGAAATCGCGAAGGCCGAAGATCGCCCGTACTGCCAAGACACGGGACTCACGATCGTATTCGTCGAGATCGGGCAGGACGTCCATATCGAGGGCGGACTTCTCGAAGACGCGATCAACGAGGGCATCGGCAAAGGCTACACGGAAGGCTATCTTAGAAAATCCGTGGTCGCGGAGCCGCTCTTCAACCGCAAGAACACCGGCAACAACACGCCGGGCGTCATCTACACGCAGCTCGTGGCAGGCGACAAGCTCAAAATCACGGTCGAGCCGAAGGGCTTTGGCTCCGAGAACAAGTCCGGTCTCGCGATGCTCGTTCCGGCGGACGGCGTCGAAGGCGTCAAGAAAGCCGTACTCGACATCGTCAAGCACGCGGACTGCAATCCCTGCCCGCCGACAGTCATCGGCGTAGGCATCGGCGGCACGATGGACAAGGCGGCCGTTCTGTCAAAGAAAGCGCTCCTCCATCGCTGCGACGAGCACAACCCCGACCCGAACTACGCGAAGCTCGAAAAGGATCTCTTTGAGATGATCAACA
>CACZOL010000112.1 GCA_902782705.1 uncultured Selenomonadaceae bacterium | reverse complement strand
TACTGCGCGCAGGCCGCCTGCCACAAGACCGGCATCGACGAGTACAACTTCCTGCCGAAGGAGGAGATCATCGCCGCCGCGAAAAAGAATCAGGAGGCGGGCGTGAACCGTTTCGCCATCGTGACGGCCGGACGCGCATGCAAGGGCAAGGAATTCGACCAGGCCATCGAGGTCTTCGAGGAAATGCACCGGACGCTGACCATCGAGCTCTGCGCGTCCATGGGCTTCATCGACGCCGAGCAGTTCCGCCGTCTGCGTGCGGCGGGCGTCACCAGCTACCATCACAACATCGAAACGTCGCGGCGCTTCTTCCCGCAGATTTGCACGACGCACACTTACGACGACAAGATCCGCACCATCAAGATCGCGCAGCAGGAAGGCATGTGCGTCTGCTCCGGCGGCATCATCGGCATGGGCGAGAACTGGGACGACCGCCTCGATATGGCAATCAGCCTGGCGGAGCTTGGCATCGAGTCGATTCCGATCAACGCGCTGATGCCGATCAAAGGCACGGCTCTCGAAGACCGTCCGCAGATTGACGGGAAAGACGTGCTTCGCACCATCGCCTTCTTCCGCTTCATCAACCCCGAAGCGAATATCCGCCTCGCCGCCGGGCGAAAGGTTCTGCCGGAAAACGGCGCGACGGCATTCCTTGCGGGCGCGTCGGCGACGATCACCGGCGACATGCTGACCACCAGCGGCACAACGATCAAAGGCGACTTCGAGATTTTGAAACGCCTCGGGCTCTCCAACGAAGGCCCGAACGATTTCCCGCCGGAAGAACTCCCTGCTGAGGCTTGAGCAACAAGCAAACAAATGCGCTTCCCAAAACGGGCGGCGCATTTTTATTTGTCCGCTAAAAATAAATTCTTCGACATTCCGTGTGGGATTTGCTACAATAGAGGAACATACACGAAATGATTGGAGAGAAATGCCGCATGGAATCATTGCATATCGGTAATCATCTTTCGTCTGCGGGCGGGTATCTCGCAATGGGAAAGGAAGCAAAAGAACTGGACGCGGACGTATTCGCGTTTTTCACGCGCAATCCGCGCGGCGGCAAAGCGAAGGAAATCGACCCGAAGGATGTAAACTCGTTTCTCACATTCGCGAAAAAAAATAAAATCGTGCGCCTCATCGCGCATGCCCCCTATACTCTGAACCCCTGCGCGGAAAAGGACAGCCTGCGGACCTTCGCCCGGGAGACAATGGCGGACGATCTCCGCCGCATGGAATTCACGCCGGGAAATTATTATAATTTCCATCCGGGCAGTCATGTCGGCCAAGGGACGCAGACGGGCATCGAACTTTGCGCGGCGCTTTTGAACGCGGTTCTTCGCCCGACACAGCACACGACGGTGCTCGTGGAAACCATGTCGGGCAAAGGATCGGAAATCGGCAAAACGTTTGCCGAGGTACGGGCAATCCTTGACCGCGTGGAGCTTTCCGACCATGTGGGCGTCTGTCTCGACACCTGCCATATCTGGGACGGCGGCTACGACGTCGTCGACCATCTCGACGACGTGCTGGCGGAATTTGACGACGTAATCGGCCTCGACCGTTTGCTCGCCGTACATCTGAACGACAGCCTGAACCCGCGCGGCAGCCATAAGGACCGCCATGCGAAAATCGGCGAAGGACAAATCGGTCTTGAGGCGATTGTACGCATCATCAATCACCCGCAACTCCGCAGTCTGCCTTTTATTCTCGAAACGCCGAACGACCATGACGGTTATGCGAAAGAGATTGCGCTGCTCCGCAGTCATTTCACAAAATCCGACGGCAAAAAATAATATTGCATTCGCAAATAAAAAAGCGGAACATCATTTCTGACGTTCCGCTTTTTTATTTTCCAATCAATACCGATAGCGCCTAGCAATGCGCACGGATATTTATCTAAGCCAAATCTTGCCGCCGCCGATGATACAGCCATCTTCATCATAAAATACCGCCGACTGTCCGGGCGTAGCCGCACGAACAGGCTCGTCGAATGCGATCGAAATCGTCCCGTCGTCGTTTTTCTCCAGCGTCGCCGACGCGCCTTTGTGGTTGTATCGAATCTTTACGAATGCGCGTATTTTCTCGCCGGGCGCGATTCCTTCCACGCACATGAAGTTCAAATCGTCGCAAAGAATCGACGAACGATACAGCGACGCTTCGCCGCCGATAATGACCTCGTTCCGTTCCGTGTCGATTTCCTTCACATAAGCGGGATACCCAAGCGCCAGGCCGAGTCCCTTGCGCTGGCCGACGGTATAGTGTGCGACGCCTTTATGCACGCCGAGGATATTCCCGTCCTCATCGACGAAATTTCCCGGCGGCGGCATCTCCGTCTCTGTTTCACGCTCGATATAATCCGCGTAATCGCCCTCCGTAACGAAGCAGATTTCCTGCGAGTCTGGCTTCTGCGCCGCTGAAAGACCGGCCTTTGCTGCAATCGAGCGCACTTCCTCCTTATCATAGTCCCCCAGCGGCAGCAGGGTATGTGCAAGCTGTTCCTGCGTCAGCTTGTACAGCACATAGGACTGATCTTTTCGGAGGGACGACGCGCGCCGGATTGCGAAGCGCCCATTCGGAAGGCGAACGACCGAAGCGTAATGGCCGGTAGCGACATATTCCGCCCCCATCGCGGCGGCGGCTTCCAAAAGCTGCGCCCATTTTACGTAACGATTGCACTCAACACAGGGATTCGGCGTCCTGCCATGCAGATAATCGTCGATGAAAGGCGCGACCACGAGGCTCTGAAAATCGGACGCTGCGGCGTGGACGTAATGCGGAATGCCCATGCGCGACGCCATCTCCTGCGCATCCTCAAGCTCGCAGCAACGGCTGTCCCCCGCCGCCCATGTTTTGATCGTGACGCCGATAACCTCATGCCCTGCCGCTTTCAAAAGATACGCTGTCGTCGCGCTGTCCACACCGCCGGAAAGACCGACCACTACCCGGCTCATGCCGCTTCGTCCTCGTACATGTTTTCAAGCCGCGCCACCGCCAGCGTCGACACCACGTCGCCGGTCACGTTCAGCGCGGTATGGATCATGTCGATCGGCCGGAAGATGCCGACAACCATGCCCATGATCGTCGCGGGCAGGCCCATCGTACCAAGCAGCATCACCGTCAGCACGATGCCGCTGTTCGGGATTCCAGGCGTACCGATGGAGATCAGCGTCGTCATGAAGACAAACATCGCCTGCTGATAGAGCGTCAGATCGACGCCGTAAATCTGCGAGACGAACAGGACCGTAACCGCGTAATAAGCGGCGATACCGTTCATATTGACCGTCGCGCCGAGCGGCAGCGTGAACGACGCCAGCTCGTGCTTGACATGGAACTCCTGCTCCGTGACCCGGAGCGTCACGGGCAGGGTGCCGGAACTGGACGTAGTACTGAACGCCACCCACCAGACCTCGGAAACCTTGTGGAAGAACTCAGACAGCGGAATTTTCGCGATGCCCTTAATGATGAAAAGATAGATGAAAATGACGATGGAAGCCGCCGCCATATAATGCGTGAGAATAAATTTCCCCATGATGCCAAACACAGCAAGCCCATAAGCGCCCGTACTGCACGCCGCCAGCGCGCAGACTCCGTAAGGCGTCGCCTTCATCACAAGGTCGGTGATCTTGAACATGACCTGCGTCGCTTCGTCAATGACGCCCTTGACGCGGGCGGCCTTCTCTCCGAGAATCGTCAGCGCGACGCCTACAAACACCGCAAAAACAATCGTCTGCATCAGGTCGCCCTTCGCGAGAGCGGCCACGGGATTCGACGGCACCATCCCGAGAATCGCCGCGCCGACGGTCATCGGTTCCGCCGCCTTGATCGGCTCGCCGGACTCGACGATACTCGTCACGCCGAAGCCGCGTCCTGGCTGCATCAGATGCGAAACGGCAAGACCGAGGATCGTGGAAAGGATCGTGGTTACGATGTAGAAGCCCATGACTTTCGCGCCGATACGCTTCAGTTTTGCCACATCACCGATACTGGAAACGCCGCTGATGATCGAACAAAAAATCAGCGGTATCACGATCATCTGAATCAGCTTCAAAAACAGGTCGCCGATAGGCTGCACGAACAAGATCTTCTCTTGAAAAATCAGCCCCAGCACTGCACCGATCCCGAAACCGAGAAAGACCTTCGCGCTCATAGAAAGTTTTTTCATATTGCTTCACACCTCATAACAAAGATAGGAAAACGCTAATTCCTAGCATTGTGCTATTATATCAGCTTGCGCCGCCGATGGCAATGAAAACATTATATATCAACATATCCCATGCGGTTTCCATCGTCGTCAAAAAACCCGCGTCATGCTCCATGCACAACGCGGGGATCTTGACTTACGCACCCATCGGTGATTCCGGTGCGAGGATTTTCTTGCTGACCAGCCAATCGCGGCTGGCTTCGTCAGCAGGAACATAACCTTTTTCCAACGCATCCTTGATAAATTGCTCGTTGTAAAAGAAGCCAAAGGCCATCGGAATGGCAATCCCCGATCCGGCCGAGATATTGAACTCTTCCAGCAGCACGCCGTAGGCGATGCTCGCTACGAGCATAATCGCAGCCCATTTGAAATCCTTGCGAAACAGCGGAACAAAGAAGCCAAAGAAAAATGTCGTGAACGAAAAGCCCGTCGGACACTCCTTCAAAATACCGCTCGTCGCATGTTTCAACGTAATCATGATTTTCCCCCCTTTGCCGTTTTCAAAACACAAGATGTGATTATACACCGCTTGGGGAAAAAAATCAAACAAACTCCCTGTGAATTTGTTGTAAATCCTGATACTTCTTAAGAGCGCACTTCCATCTATTTCATTCATGCTCCCCGATGATCTTTTCCATCCATATCATATTGTACCAGCGATTGAATTTATAGCCGCATTTGTGGAATGTCCCGACCT
>CACZOL010000111.1 GCA_902782705.1 uncultured Selenomonadaceae bacterium | reverse complement strand
TTCTTCGATGGTATATTTCTGGAACGAGAAATCGCCGCCGAAGCCCGTGAAGTCCGCCGTCAGGTTCAGCTTGTTGCCCGTCATCGGATTGAACACATTGTCCCGCGTATCCGTGACGTGCTCAAAGATGATGCTGCGGAACTCGCCGAAATTTTCCTTCTGCCACTGATACCATTTGTTACGGTCGAGGCCGGATTCGTGCTTGATATAGCGGTCTTTCCGGTAGCGCGTCGTGATATAGTTCGTCGACACTTCGCTGACCGGTCGGCTGAACGTGAATTCCGCGCCGGAATACTTGCGCATATATTCCTCGATTTCATGACCGTCTCTATCGTAGTCGTCGTATTCGTAGGTACGATTGTAAAGACGGAACGTGACCGCCGTTTCCTTGCGATCCAGCCATGGCCGGCGATAGGAGAACACATAGCCGTGCGCGTCGGAATCGCTGCCGCTGAACTCGTAAGTGAAATTGACTGCGTCGCCGATGCCCCGGAAGTTCCGATCGCCGAGACCGACAAGACCGATAAATCCGTCCTTGCTCGAATAGCCGGCGCCGACGGTAAAGCTGCCCGTGCGCTTCTCGACCACGTCGACTTCCAGCACGACGGAGTTCGGCTCCGTGCCCGGATTGAGCTTCATATTGACGTCTTCAAAGAATCCCAGGTTGTACACGCGCTGCATACTGCGGCGCGCTTTTTTCGCATTGAACGGCTCGCCCGGTTTCATGCGCATCTCGCGGGTAACGACCCGGTCTTTTGTCTTCGTATTGCCCTTGACCGTGTAGCCTTCGAGCTTTCCTTCGTTGATGGCAATCTTCAGGTTTCCGTCGCGGCCGATGTCGAGGTTGTTGACCTTGACGAGGATATAGCCGTCCTTATGGTAGCGATTGGAAATCTCCTGGAGGTTTTCATGCAGCGTTTTCGTGTTCAGGAGTTCGCCTTCCGGCACCGTGATCAGCGAGCGCAGCTCTGCGGTCTTGATGACGGTATTGCCTTCGATGGTCACGGAACGAAGCACCGGGTTTTCCAGCAAATGATATGTGATGATAACGCCCTCGGGCACGATCTCAAAGGTCGGGAAGATATCGTAGAACAAGCCGGCGTCGTAAATAGCCGCCCGATCTTTTTCAATGGTGTCTTCCGCGAAAACATCACCGGGCCGCGAAAGAAGCGCTTCTTTCGCTTTCGGCAAAGTCGCCGCGCTGGCGCCGTCGAAAACGACGTCCACGACGGTCTGCCCGATCAGCGCCTTTTGGCGCGCGGAAATCGCCTGCTCGTCCGGACGAAGCTCTGTCCAATGCTCCGCCGACACCGAGCCGCGCGTGGTCGTGACCGCTTCCGCAGCTTTCGCCGCGGCAGCTTCTTCCGCCGCTTTGCGCGCAGCTTCCTCGGCGGCGCGCTGCGCGGCCTCTTCGGCACGACGCTGCTCCTCCGCACGGCGGGCTTCTTCCTCCCGCGCTTTGCGCTCAGCTTCTTCCGCAGCCTTTCTTTCTTCCGCGGCACGAACCTTCGCGTCCTCTTCCGCCTGTCGGGCAAGCGCCTCTTCTTCCGTCACCACCGGCGCGGGAACAACCGCCCCCGGCACCGCCGTGATATCGGGAATCGCGATAATCGCCTGCTGTGTCGTCTCGGCAGGCGCTTCTTCCGCCTGCGCCGTTCCCAAAGGCATCGCCGCGAAGCTCGCCGCGACCGCCGCCGTGTACGCCAAAGTCCGATATGCTTTCTTGTCCAAAACGAAACCTCCTAAAAGACCCTTTGCTTCCTTAACTTATCACTTGCTGTCTGTATGGATTGCGCGCAGGCTCTGTCCCGCGCTGCTCATCAATCGCTGCATATCCTCGGAAGGAATCCGCATCTCCTGCGCTGCTGGAGCGTCCGGCGGCGTTTCCGCTTCCTGCGGGACCATGGCCGGCTCCGATTCCTGCCGTTCCATCTCCATAACGAGCGGCTCCGCTTCCGCAGGACTTTCCGCCGGAACGATTTCTTCCTGCGGCACAATGGGAAGCGGCGTCGTCTCTTTCCGCGATGCCTCCGCAATTCCCGCCGTCGCTGTTTCCACCCGCTGTTCTATCCGACGTTCCCCGAGAGGGATCTCTTGCGCCGGCGGAACGCCTGCGCGCCATACCCAGAGGCCGGCGCCCGCGAGCAAGGCCGCCGCACAAAGCGGCGCGACACGGCGCGCCCAGACGACCGACATGCTGGGCCGCTCCGTTTCTTTCGCCCGCATAAGCTCCGCCTGCGCGAGCATCAGGTTCAAATCGCCCCGAACGTCTTCCGCCCGATCCAGCGAATCCTCCGCTCTGCCCAGCCATTCGCGCGCCGCGCGCACATGCTGCCGCAGGCGGCTTCGCTCATCCGCCACGCTGTCCATGCCGCTCCCTCCCTTCAGGACAAAACTCTATCTATCTTTTATATAATCCGCTTATACGATCCATCCCTGACACGGAAATTTCATGTTTTACGACGATTTAGGCCCAAACAGCGCCGTCCATCGCCGCAAATCCGCCGAATACGTCTACTTTTCGTGCCAATGCTGCATGAAACGCGCCATCATGCCGCGAATCCGACGAATTCCCGTCTTCTGCAGCCGGTAAATACGCGACGCGCTCAAATGCAGCTCGTCGGCCACGCCGTCGATTCCGCCGCCCGAGAAATAAACTTCTTCCAAAACGATCCGCTCTTTTTGCGGCAGTCGCGCCATCGCCTCCCGCAGCCGCGCCGCGAGTACGTTTTGCTCCGCCTGCTCATCGGGAAGCGCGGAGGTATCGACGATGCGCTCCCGCATCGGAACGCCCTCGGCGTCCATCATGCCGTCGATGCAGGGAGCGTCGGACGCCCCCTCTTTTTTCAGGAAATCTTTCATTCTTCCCCGAATCCGGTGGACGGCAAACAGACTGAACGCCACGCCGCGGGTTGGGTCGAAGCTCTCCACAGCCTCGATCAGTCCCACCGTGCCTTCCTGTATCACATCCATGACGTGCTCGGAGCCGCGATAAGGCGTCGCCTGCTTAAAGACGAGCGGTTGATACGACTGAATCAGCTTCGCTCTCGCGCGCTCGTCTCCGCGTGTCTTGCACGCTTCCCAGAGGCGCGCTTCCTCCTCCGGAGACAATATCTCGATTTTCTTCAATTCGCGAATATATTCATCCAGACGCAGTCAAACCACCCCCTAGTCAAAACTTGATCCTTGCCTCAAAACCGAACCAGTTGCTGTTTTTCTCGTCGCGCATCGCAAACGCGCTGAACCGGTCGGTAAAGTCATAACGTATGCCAAAGCGCCGCACGTCTTCATTAAGGCCCTGCGTATAGCGGAGCATGACCTTGTCGCCGATATACTTGCCTATCTGTATATTATACGCCTCAAACGTCGACTTGTCTCCCCCTTTTTCACGTTTTTCAAAGGAACCTGTCGAAAAAGTGAACTCGTCGAGCTGCAAAAGATCGCGGATCGCGTTCTGAACTTCGCCCAAAACGCTCATCTGGAGCCCCGCCATGAGGAGCGCGTTTCTCTGCGCGTCCGAAGCATCCTGCCGATTTCCCGAAAGAGACGCCCCTCGGAACGTCAGCATCCGCAAAATTTCCTGCTGGCTCATCTCCGGGCTCGACGTCAGCGTGAATTTCATCTGCTGCACAGGGCCCTCAATGGCAAGATGAATACGCGCCCGATCTACGCGCGTCATCGCTTTGAACGTGACGCTCGGCAGGAACGAATCCACCTGATTGAAATACGCCTCGCCCTCCGTAACGCGGAACGACGTTTGCAGATACTGCACGCGGCCGCGTCGGACGGAAATCGAGCCGGACTGCTTCGGGTGGCGCGTCGTGCCCGTGAAATGCGCCGCCCCCTCGATCCAGAGATCGTAGAGATTGGAACTGTAAAAATGCGTATGTTTCCCGATTTCGACGGAGAAATCGAGGATGACGTTCGGGAGGTCCCCGTCGCTGTCCGGAATCGTCGGAATCGAGACGAGCACGTCGTCCACCGCCAGCCGTCCCGTCAGTTTCGGCAAACGGCGGCCATAAATCGCATCCTCATGCAAATCAAAGGACGCGGTAATCGGGCCGTTGAAGAACGACGACGCAACCTCCAGTTTTTCCGCGTTGAAATTGAGCTGATAATCCACGGGGGTCCTGCCGTTAAGACGTGTCGTTCCGCTGACGGCAAAAGTTCCCTTGCCCATTTTGCCCGAGGAGCCGTTCTCAATCGTGATGGAATCGCCTTCCATCTGCAGACCGAGCTTCAATTCCGTCACGGGGACGCCAAGGCCGTTCACCTTCACAGCGCCGTCCTTGATGCGCACTGCTCCGTCGAATGTCGGCGCCGCTAACGAGCCGCCGACGACCACAGCGCCCTCCGTCTCGCCCACGGCCCACTCGATCTGATTCGACAGCAGCGGCAACAGGCCGAGATCGGCGTCGTCCAAAGAAATCCGCAGATTAATCCTGTCGTAATCAGAAAGTTCCTCACCGTGCTGCGCCGTAAATGCTTTCAGCGGCAACATGCCGGCCGCGCTCGCCCGATACGTTTTTGCCCCTTGTGCTTTTGTCGCGACAAGCTGCTCCAATTCCACGACGTCGCCGCGCAGATGGAAAAGCCCGGTCAGTGAATCAAACGTCGAGCCGCGCACGCCGCCGTCCGTGATCGTCAGCGACGCGTCCGCCAGCGGATGCGCGACGGTTCCGCCGAACTCCGCTTCCAGATCCAGCGTTCCCACAGCTTCCACAGTCAGGCCCGCAGCCGCCGAAAGCATCCCCGCCTGAATCTTTTGCGCGGAAAGCCGAGCGTCGATCGCGCCGTCCAGATCGATCGTTCCCGTCGCCGCCAACACGCCGCTTCCCTGATGGCCCTCAAAATGCCGCAGCGTAATCGTGCGCCCCAAAAGCCCCATGTCGAAGGAAACGTCCGTAAGCGGATATCCGCATACGTCGCCCTCCGTCAAAACGCCTCGGAACGCCGCCCGCGGCTCGGACATCGTCCCGCCGAGATCGATATCCGCGTTCACGCGGCCGTGGATTGCGTCATTTTTCGCATTTGCCACGGACAAGATCGCGGCAAGGTCGCCATGCGAGACTTTCACTTTGCCGTTCATCCGCTCGCTCGAAAGATTGACGGAAGCCCGAAGCGTATACGCGCCTCCGTTTTGGCGGAATGCAAAAGGCGCAAGCTCAAGATGCGAGCCGCGGAGATGCACTTCGCCCGACGCGTCCGTGATTTCCGCACCGTTCAGCAAAAACGACGGCGCGACGAGCTTTCCGTCGAAAGTCGGCTCGTCGAGCGTCCCGCTGATTCGCCCGTTGAACACGCCGTGCCCCGCGATGGGATACGGAAGTTTCTTCTCGAATCGGCGCAAATCGATATCGTGAACCTCCACCACGAGATCGAGCGCGCGCGTCTCCACCGTGACCGTGCCGTTGAGATCCATATCGACCAGCGGCGAATAAATATGGAAATCCTGTACCGTCAGAACGCCGTTTTTCAGCGTATAGTCGCCTTCCATGCCGGAAAGCAGGTAGCCGTTATAACTGCCCCGATGCGAGCTGATATAGCCGACGATAGACGGATTGTCCAGCGTTCCCGTGATCGTGATGATATTGTCGATATCGCCGGTAAGCGGTTGATCCGGCGCGACAAGCGCCGCGAAGTCTTCCAAGCGTGCGCCCACCGTGTCGATCTGCAAATTGACGCGGCGCTCGCCTGTGAAGCCGACGACGCCTTTCGCAAGCCATGTTATTTTCCCGCCGTTTTCCATGGAGAACGAATCGATCCGCACGCCGTCCAGGCTTCCCGACGCCTTGCCGGAGAGCGTCCGATAAGGCTGCTTGAAAAGATGGCCTTCGGCAGCCGAGAAATCCGCCTCCACGAAAGGATTGTCCAGCGAACCGCGAATGACGCCCTGAGCGTCGGCAAAACCGGCCATGTCCAAAACCGGTTCAACACGCGAGAGAAGCGCAAGGTCCAGATGATTCGCGTAATACGCGAGGTCCAGCGTCTCCATCCCCGCGATCTTTCCCTCGACGCCGATCTCGCCGCCGTTTTCCAAATGCAGACTCAGATAATCTATCGTCGTATCGGCCGCCGTATGGAAAAACGACGCAGAAAGCTCCGGCGCGCCAATATCGAGATACGACAAATCATGGGCCATCACGCTGCCGTAAACCGACGTCTGCGCCAAACGATCGGCGTTTCCGGCAAAGCCGAGATCCGCAGAAACGCGCCCCGCGACCCCCGGTAAGATCTCCTCTGCCTGCGCGGCGTCAAGCTCCGTAAGCAACGCATGGCCGTCGAAATCCATGGACGACGGCGCAAATTCGCCCTCCGCCGCAACATGTCCGCCGAACATATCCGCCGTCAGCTTCCCGACCGTAATACGCCCGTCCGCGTAAGACGCCCTTGCCTCCGCATTTGCAAACGGATACACGTCCAGCGTACCCTTGGCCGCGCGGAACACGCCGTCGATTTCCGGCGCGTCCGTCGTGCCCGTCACCCGTGCAGAAACCGCAACCGCGCCATGAAACGGGCTGTCTTTCAAGATCTCTCCGGGGTCGAACGCATCCGCTTGGGCAAAAAGATTGAGCGACGGCGCGTTGCCGGAGAGTCCGATGCTTCCTCTGACCGACGCTTTCTGCCCTTCGGCTTCCGCGGTCGCCGAGAGCCGCGCCTCGCGCTCCGTCATGTCCACGACGCCCGTGATATTCCGTATCTCAGTCTCCATCACACGCGCCGCTGCGCCGGAAAATTCCGCACGCCCCTGATAAGAAAGCGCGTCGCCGCGTTTGTCGACGGAACCTGCCACCGTCTCGACGCGGCCGCCGAGCACCTCCACCTCTTTCGGCAGCGTGCCGGCCGGCAGCCATCCGAGATAATCCTCCAGATCGATCTCTTCGCCCTCGACATAAACCGAAGCGTTATCGCCGCCCACCGTTCCTTCCACGGAAACCGCCGCAGCGCCGCAGCGCGCTTTCCCGACGACTCTCATTGCCTCGGCATCGGCGAAATCGACGCTGCCGTTCAGATCGGAAATCCGTAATTCCTTCCCGTCCATCGCCAAGACCGCAGCGCCGTATTCGCTTCGCACGACGCCTCGAAACGCGCTCGGCTCGCTGTCTTCCTCGACCAAATCCTCATAATTCCAGCGGCCGTTCGCGCGTTTTTCGATCCGCGCCTCCGGGCGGCGCACAACGACCTCCTCGACCGCACGCGCCGGAACGTCGGTAAGCATACCGAAAAGGCTGAACCGCACCGACGCCGATTCAGCCTTCAAGAGCAATTCGTTTTGTTTGTCATAAAGCGCGATATTTCTAATCGTTAAAGAGCGAAGCGAATCCACGCGCACTTCGCCAACCTCGACGCGCGTGTCGAGAATTTCCGCCCCTTTTTCACTCGCCAGCGCCCCCATGTCCGCCATGAAGCGCTCCGTCCCAGCGAGATACCAAAGGACTGCGTACGCAAAAAGAAGGAGTCCGAAAACGCCGCCCGCAAGCAACCAAGGCCGCCGCACCATCATCGGACCCCTCCTTTCTTTTCCTATCGCTTGCCGTGCCTATGCAATCAATCAAATTCTAAAGCGAAAGCCGCGATTTGTCAATGTTTCCATAACAAATCACGGCTTTTTTCCTTGTTATACTAACCTCCGTTAGAAATTTATTTCTTACGGAGGTTTATGAGACGCCATTTGCGCCGCAGGCGCAAATGTAGCCTGCAACGTAGGCGTATCTCAGTTCAAAATTTTAATTTACTTAAAATTTTGGTCTGAGATGAGTATCAATCCGTAATATCTTTCGGGTCGATATGCACAATCGTCCCGTCCGGCTCGCGATAAACCGCCTCGGCGACCATCGCGTTCCTGAGCATACGCCGGCATAAGAGGCACGGCTTCCCGGAAGCCAGCGTGCCGTCGGCGTTGTATCCTTCGATGTAAATCGTCGAACCTTGCATTTTTACCGGATCGGCGTTGATGATCGCGTTCTGTTCGGCGTGAACCGCCACGCAAAGCTCGTAATTCTGGCCTTTCGGCACATGCAGGCGCTCCCGTTCACAGACGCCGGTGTCGATACAGTTCGCCTCGCCGCGCGGCGCGCCGTTATAGCCCGTACTGATGATGATCTTGTCTTTCACGATAATCGCGCCGTACTTCCGCCGAAGGCACGTCGACCGCCGCCCGACCGCTTTCGCAATATCGAGAAAATACTCCGTCCAGTCCGGCCGCGTCTGCTTTTCGCTCATGCTGTTTCCTCCCGCGCCAAAATTGAATCGCAACAAAGCGGCAGAAATGATTCCTGCCGCTGTCTCGTTATCGGCCCCGCGCGTCCAGATACCTCCGCGCCAGAATCACCGCGACAAAATCGTCTACGGGAACCGGCGGCACCTGCATTCCCGTGGGCAAGAAGCGGCGCCAGCCCGTCGGCGGGTTCGATTTCCAATACGCGCGCCGCGCGTCGTCCGTCGTTCGGTATTCGTCGACGACCTCGACGGGAAGTTCCGGCAATGCAGCGCGGATTGCCGTCTCGGCTTCGGCGCTGGTCGTGCCGTTCCCGAGAACGACAAGCGCCGGAGCAAACGCCTTCGCGATGGCGAAAATCTCCTCCGCCAAATGCGCCGTGGCAACGACTTTCTGCACCAATACGCGCCCGTCTTCCGCCACAATGGCCAGCCCGCATTTTTCGCGTCCCGGATCAACGGCAGCCACATGCATTTGACGCACCTCTCCCTGCCGCGTCCTTCACTGCGCCGACCCGTCCGACTCGACGTGAATCTTCAATCGCAGCGGACCGATGGAATCCGTCTCCTCGCGTGCATAGGCGCTGATAACGCCCGAACCGCGAGCGGCCGCGATGGCGGTCGCCGCCTCGTAGAATTGAGAACTGCCCATGACGCCCACGCTGCCGCGAATGGGATCGGGCAAAACGCCATGTTCTTTCGCCGCCATATTCACTTCCTGCAAGAATTCCATCAAGATCGATTCCGCTTCACCCGTCTGGGTCCCCGTAAACGTGAAAGGCTTGGAAAGAATAAATTCTCCCTCGCGATAAACGGTGTGGTTCACAAAAAGTTCCAGCGCGGTGCGTACCGGTTCGCCGCGCACGAGGTTTCCGGCCGCGACGATACGGACGACCATGTTCTCGCCGCCCTCGATGATTCTTTCCGCCGCCGCGTCGTACTCCGGCGTATAAATCCAGACATAGTTTTCTTCTTTGTCGCCCCCGAGGCGCTCCGCCGCCCCCGCGTTGGCAAGCTGAATCAAAGCGCCTAAGTCGCCGCGCACCTCATCCATCGGACGATTGCTCCGCACGACGCCGCTGGCAAGTACTTCTCCGGCGCGGAAGACGATATCGCCCTCGCGCATGATGATAAGTCCCTGCCGAAGCGCTTCCGTCTTCTGTTCCAGTTCGCTGTTTTCCGTCGTGAGCGCGCCGTTTTGGGCCGCCAAGGCAGTGTTTGCTTCCGTTAATTCACGTTTCGCCGTCTCCAGCTGCTCGTTGCCTGCAGCCAACTCCTGCGTACGGGCTTCCAACTCCGCCTGCTCCTTCTGCAGCGCGTCGACTTCGCCCTGAGATTTTTTCAGCGCCTCGCCTGCTTCCCGCTGCTGTTTCTCCGCAACGGCAAGCTTCGCACCCGCTTCATCCAGCCGCGCCTGTGTGCCCCGCATTTCTTCATTGAGCTTTTCCATACCGAAAAGCGCGACACGCACGTTTTCCGACGCCGCCGCAAGTACCGCGAATGTCAGCGTCGTGATCAATACGCCGGTCACGATGGTGACGATGACTGACGTATGGCGCGGACGCAGACCGAAAAGGGACAGTTTCTTCTTGCCGACCCTCGAGCCGACGCGGTCGCCGATGACCGCAATCGCGCCGCCCGTGACGACCAGCGCCGCTATAAGAACGATTCCGTACATACTGCTTGCACGACCTTCCCGGTTTTATGGATAAATACTCAAAGCTCCCTTATGTCGCTAACGCGACGCCTGCCGTATAAAGAATACCCCGGCAAAGAAACAAATGATGTTCGGCATCCAAAGGCCAAGCCAAAGCGGTATTTTCCCGCTCTTTCCCACGGCCCCCGTCATGACCATCAGCATATAATAGATGAAAATGACCACGAGACTGACTGCGAAGCCCCGCGAAGAACCGGATCGATTCGGCTGGAGTCCGAGCGGCATCCCAACCAGCGCGAAGACAAGGCTCGCGAACGGAATGGTCCAGCGCTGATACATCTCCGTCTCAAATTTGCTCGTATTGACATATTGAGAAGAGAGGATCTTGATTTGCTCCTTCAGCTCTCGGATTGTCATAGCCTCTGGCTTTTTCTGCGCGTTCACGATTTCTCTCGGGCTTTGCGCCACCGGCAGCGTCTGCGTACTAAAATGCATCGTGTGCCGCGACGCCTCTTCCTTAGTTTCCCCGCTGGCGATATCATAGATCACGCCGTCATGCATGATCCAGCGGTCGCCTTTCCACTCGGCGTAGGCCGCGTTCTCAACGTGCGAGACCTTTCCTTTCTCAAAGAGCTGCATCGTCACGCCCTCCATGTGCTGCGTCGTACCATCGTAACGCCGCGCGTAGATGAGCCGCTCAATGGTGCCGGATTTGATGTCTTTGATGATAATGTGGTCTTGGGACTTCGGCGCGGTATTGTTCTTGATCTCATAATTGACCACGCGATGATACGCACCGTTCGACCACGGAACGATAAACTCATTGAACCAGACGGAGAAAAGGCTCATGACTAAGCCAAGGATAATCCCCGGCACGCAGAGCCGCTGAAAACTGATGCCGCAAGACTGCATCGCGGTAATCTCGCTGCCGCCGGAAAGCCGCCCGAATGCCAAGAGCGTCGCCAAGAGCATCGACATCGGAAACGTCCAGACGATGACGCCCGGCAGGCTCAGCACAAAGAGCTTCGCAACCGCCGAAAACGACGCGCCGTAGTCCGTGATGAACTCGGCAATGCGGAAAAGCGTGCCGGAGCCGACGAAAACAGCCGTAAATGCGCATATACTGAACAGGAACGTCGACGCGACTTCCTGAAAAATATAGCGGTCCAAAATACGAATTCGCATAAAACTGATTGCTCCTATGGAACGATGCAAAAGGATTCACACCGTTCGCTTGTTCAAATTATATTAATCGCAGTTAAGATTTTTAAATCTTTTACTGCGATTTATGAGACGTCAAACGCGCCTCGGCGCGGCTGTCGCCTGCGAAGCAGGCGTATCTTCGGTCAAAATTTTATATAAAATTTTGGTCGAAGATGAGTATTACAGTGTAAAATTATCGCCCAGATAAAACTTTCGCGCAAGAGGATCGGCCGCAACCGTCTCCCGGTCGCCTTCGATCAGGATCTCGCCTTCGTTCATGATATACGCGCGCTCCACGATATGAAGCGTCTCACGCACATTGTGGTCGGTAATCAGGATTCCGATCCCGCGCTGGCACAAATACGATATGATGCCTTGAATATCGGCGACGGCGATGGGATCGACGCCGGCAAAAGGCTCGTCCAGCAAGATGAATCGAGGCTCGATGGCAAGGCAGCGCGCAATCTCAACACGGCGGCGTTCGCCGCCCGAAAGTTCCGTACCGCGCCGGTCCTTGACGTGCGCGACGTGAAATTCTTCCAGGAGCGCTTCCATCCGATCTTTGCGTTCCGCCGGAGAAAGCGTTGTCGCTTCGAGGATCGCCATCAGGTTTTCCTCAACGGTCAGCCGCCGAAAAATCGAAGCTTCCTGCGCGAGATAGCTGACGCCCATCGCCGCGCGCTGATGCATCGGAAGGCCGCTGACTTCGCGGTTTCCGATAAAGACTTCCCCGGCGTTCGGATGCTCAAGGCCGATAATCATATAAAAGGTCGTCGTCTTCCCCGCACCGTTCGGGCCCAAAAGCCCGACAATCTCCCCCGTCTGCATTTTCAGGGAAACGCCGTTAACGACGTTTCTCTTTTTGAATGTCTTGACGAGATTCCTGACTTCGATCGTCATCTTCTCGTCCGACGCAGGCCGCTGGGAAAAGGCGCGCGCTGACAAGCCTTCCTCATGCGCGCCGAACACCTCGCCCATCAACTCCGGCGTTTTTTCCGGCACGGATTCCGAGGCTGCCGATATATGACCGATATTATTGTTGCTCTGCTTCGTTCTCATCTGCCACCGTTTCCGCTTTGTCCCGTTCACTCAGATAGACCGTCATGCGCCCGCTTTTCAGCATATTATTGCCACGTATTGCCCAAGCGTTCCCCGTCAGAACGAGCTTACCGTTTTCTTTCCCGAAATATTCGGCCTCGTCGCCGCCGCCCTCAAAATCTTTCGACGGGCTGACGATATGCGCGTTGCCGATGCCCTTGGCGCGCTCCTCTTTGGCCCAACCTTCCATATAGTCGGCGGTAAAGCTTCCGTCTTTTGTCGAAAGCGTTCCGCCCTCAGGCATACGGGCATATTCCTCGCCGCTGTCATATTCGACGCGCGGACCGACAACCTGCTTATCCTGCTTGCGTCCGTGCACGTTTCCGATAGCGACTATCTGCGTCTTGGACATGAACTCGATGCGGTCGCAGTCGAGGTGCATATCCCCCTTATCCGCAACGACCCCGCCCGTCAACGCGCCCGACGAAGTCTTCGTATTGTAAGTTGCGGAAGCCCCGGTAGCCACACCGCCGTCATAATGGATAACGACGTTTCCGGTTGCCGTCATTTGCCCGGTCTTCATATTATATTCCATCGTATCCGCGTTGAGTTCCGACAATCCGCTTTTTGTGGGCTCCGTCTCCTGCTCCGGCGCCGCCAATGCCACTGCCGAAACGAGCAAAACGCCTGCGGTCACTGCCGCCCAGCCCGGAATTATCTTAAAAGCTCTCATTTCTCTTTCGCTCCCTTTCCGTCCTGTTCCCTGACAAGATGCGCATTACCCGTTGCCCGGAATTCCTGGAACTGGTCCCAGCTCTCTATGCGATCCGCTTCCAAGCTGACGTCCGGCTTGGAGACACGCGCCTTGCCTGTCGCGACCAGTCGATCCTCTTTCGCTACCCATTCCAGCTCGCGGCTTGTCAGCTTCGAGCCGTCCGACATGACCGCCTCGACGTCTCCGATGAGCTTCAGGTTCCGCGTCTTGCTTTCGTACCGGCCTTCCTTTGCCGTGAGTGTCAAAACATTCCCGTCCGCGAAAAAATATTTCCCCTTGGCGCCCGTAAAAGTCGTATCCTGGGTATCCACGTCGATGCTGGAAGAAGCGGTCGTGAGCTCCCAGAG
The DNA here is from genome assembly GCA_902782705.1 of uncultured Selenomonadaceae bacterium. GTDB lineage: Bacteria > Bacillota > Negativicutes > Selenomonadales > Selenomonadaceae > RUG12372. The sequence goes on along the minus strand of CACZOL010000111.1, from coordinate 2,276 downwards.
CAATTTGCCGTCCACTTCCTCGCGAATCGTGTTTTCGCTGTATTCCATTTCTCGTTTCTTTGTCGTGCCTTGTTCACTCGGCGCGGGCGGCTCCGGAATGGAAAGCGTCACCCACGCGGCGAGCGCGGCGAAAACGACGACCGCGCCAATCGCGGCAAGCTTCTTACGCTCCATGCTTTGTCCCCTCCACGGGTTTTATGGTGTGATGTTTGACATGCTGCTGTTCCGGCGGCGTGTTCCAACGATGCTGGAACCAGAGCCACTGCGTCGGATTCTCCCGAATGACGCGCTCCAAGATTCTTGTCATCTTCTCAGTAAAATCGTACAGATCCCGATCGGGATCGCCGTGATCCTCGTAATGCATCGGCTCGCCGAGCCACACTTTGTGTTTGCCGCCCGGCTGGCGCAAAATAAACGCGGGCACGACCGGAGCGCCGAATTTTTTTGAAAAGACCGCCGGACCCAACGGCGTCGACGCAGTCTTCCCGAGAAAGTCGATAAACGCGCCGCCCGGGCCGCCGTCCTGATCGGCGAGAAATCCCAGCAATTTCCCGCTTTTCAACGCCCGCGCCGCCGCGAAAAGTTCGCTGGTTCCGCGGGAAAAAACCTCCATGCCGATGGTCGCCCGAAGATCGTCAATCACGCGGGTGTATTGCTCGTTGGGCTGCTTCTTCGCGATAGCCGTGGCCGGGATCCCCGTCAAAAGGAACGCCGCCGAAAGCCATTCCCATGTGCCGATATGCGCGGTATAGACGACAACGCCCCGTCCCTCGGCGAGCGCCGACTCGATGTATTCCCTGTTCTCAAACGAAATATATTCATAGATGTTGTCGCGGTTCAGATTCGGCATGTAAAGGATTTCCAAGATATTGCGGCCGAGATTGATAAACGAACGCCGCACCGTTTCCCGCGCCTCGTCCTCTGAAATCTGCAGGCCTTCCATCATCTGGCTCACAGCACGCTCTCTCTGCTTCTTGATGAGCCTGTAATACAGGATACCCATTCCCTTCCCCAATGTCAATAGAAACGAATGGGGCAGGCATCGAACGACGCGGGAAAGAAACATCAGAAAGTGGTAAATCATGCGATAGTCCCCTTACGAAAGATACTGCGCGGCCGCCTCCTCAAAGCGCCCCTGCGCGCGCAGGATACGTTCCACCGCTTCGCGGATTGCGCCGTGCCCGCCGGTGTGATTCGTGGCGAAACTCGCCGTCTCGCGCACTTCCGGCACGGCATCCCCGACGGCAATAGGCAGCCCGACTTGTTTCATCACGGGTAAATCAATGATATCGTCACCGATATAGGCGATCTCGTCGTCCGTGACCTGCAGCTCTTTTTTCAACTCGTCGTAGGCCGCACGCTTGTCTGTGCAGCCTTGGCGCACAATGGAAATTTGCAGCTCTTTGGCGCGGTTCTCCACGATTTTCGAGGAACGACCGGTCAGGATTGCCGTCATGCCCCCCGCTCGGCGCCAGAGGACGATACCCGCGCCGTCCTTGATGTCAAAGCGTTTGAATGCCTCTCCATCCGGCCCCATGTAAATGCCGCCGTCGGTAAGAACGCCGTCCACGTCCAAGATGATCAACCGGATACGCTTCATGCGCGCTTCCAAGGTCGCTTGCGCCGCCATATCAAACCACTCCTTGCCGCAAGAGATCGGTCAAATGCACGATTCCCAGCGGCACGTGATTCTCGTCCACGACAGGAAGCACCGTAATCGGACGCGGCTGATGCTTCTCCATCAGGGACAGCGCCGACGCCGCCAATTTGTCCTTCGTAATTGTTTCCGGATTGCGCGTCATGAAATGCTCAACCGGCTCGTTGAGGAACTCCGGTCCCTTCGCGAGGCAGCGGCGCACATCGCCGTCGGTCACAAGACCGATAAACTTGCCTTCCGCGTCCACTACGGAAGTCGCGCCGACGCCCGTCGAGGTCATCACGAAAAGCGCTTCCTTCGCCGTGCGGTCCGCATGGATGATCGGATTGTCCTCGCCGCTGCGCATGACGTTTTCGACGGTCAGGAGCAGCTTCCGGCCGAGCGATCCGCCCGGATGGAATACCGCGAAATCCTGCTCGGTGAAATTCCGAGCCGCAAGAAGCGCCATTGCCAGCGCGTCGCCCATGGCGAGCGCCGCCGTCGTGCTGGCCGTCGGTGCAAGTCCCAGCGGGCACGCTTCTTTTTCCACGCCCGCGTCAATGAAATAGTCGGCGTTCTTCCCGAGCGTTGAGTCCCTGCGCCCGCAAAGCGCAATGACCTTCGCGCCGATGCGGCGAAT
>CACZOL010000110.1 GCA_902782705.1 uncultured Selenomonadaceae bacterium | reverse complement strand
CTTGGTAAACCCCACACGGAGCAAGACCGAATAGGGAAGGGATGATGCGGCCCGCGGAACCTTCCGGGTTGAGTCGCTGGAGCCGCTTGGCGACAGGCGGTCTAGATAAATGATTGCCGCCGTGCTTTGCACGGCACAGAACCCGGCTTATTGAGTGCTCGCAGCGAAAACAGGAGAGGCGCAGTTTTGCGTCTCTTTTTTGTATTGCGCCTATTTCCTGTGCCGCGTGAAAATTGACAAACCTGCGGTTTCGTTTTATCATTTATATATTATGCGTTCGTCGTTTTTCGGCGGGCGAATCCTGCAAGAGCAAAGGAGTTTGAAGTATGAGTAAGGGTCGTATTTTCAGCGCGATGCAGCCGTCGGGCAAATTTCACCTCGGCAACTATATGGGAGCGCTTGAGAACTGGGTAAAGCTGCAAAACGATTACGATTGCATATTCGCGATTGCCGATTTACACGCATTGACGAGCGCTTATGCCGATACGAGCAAGCTGCCCGGGTATATCCACGACATGATGCTCGACTGGTTGTCGGCGGGTCTCGATCCTGAGAAAAACATCATTTTTGTGCAGTCGCACGTCAAAGCGCATGCGGAGCTTCATCTGCTGCTTTCCATGATGACGCCGCTTTCTTGGCTGGAGCGCGTGCCGACCTATAAAGACAAGCTGCAAAATCTCGGCGATCAGGGCAAGGACATCAATACTTACGGATTTTTAGGCTACCCCGAGCTCATGACGGCGGATATCGTGCTGTATAAAGCGGGCTGGGTGCCGGTGGGCGAAGATCAGAATCCGCATCTGGAGTTGGCGCGGGAGATCGTGCGCCGGTTCAATCTGATGTATGGCAAGGAAGTTTTCGTGGAACCGCAGGGCCTGATGAGCCGTGCGGCGGTGCTGCCCGGAATCGACGGGCGCAAAATGTCGAAGTCTTACGGGAACACGATCCCATTCGCGGCAAGTCCGGACGAGCTGCGGGAGCGTGTGCGCATGATCGTGACGGACCCTGAGCGCATCAAGAAAACGGACAAAGGGCACCCGGAAGTTTGCGTGGCCTTTAAGTTCCAAAAACTCTTCAACGCGGACGAAGTAGAGTCGATCGAGAAGGATTGCCGCGAGGGCTGCATCGGGTGCGTGGCTTGCAAAAAGCGGTTGGCCGAAAAAATGGTGGACGCGATGGCGGATATGCACGTGCGCCGCCAGGAATATCAGGGAAAACCGGAGAAAATACGCGAGATTCTCGAAGAGGGCGCGAAGAAAGCACGCGTAATCGCGGAAAAGACAATGGAAGAAGTGCGCGAGGTCATGCATCTTGCCTGACGGGCGCGCGGCGGAATATCAGGTGAAGCTCGACGCCTTCGAGGGGCCGATGGAGCTTTTGATGCACCTGATACAAGTCAATAAAATCGACATTTACGATATTCCCATCGCGGCGCTGACAGAACAATACATGGCCTATCTGGCGGCCATGCGCGAGTTCAATATCGAAGTGGCGAGCGAATTCCTCGTGATGGCGGCGACGCTGCTTTTGATCAAGTCGCGCATGATGCTGCCGAAACCGCCGAAAGAGACGTCGGAGGACGAGGGAATCGACCCGCGCGAAGAACTGGTGCAGCGCATTGTCGAGTACCAGCGCTACAAAAAAGTAAGTCTTGCGATGGCGGAGCGTGCGGAGGACGCGGGGCGGTATGTCGGGCGTGCGCCGACGGAGTTCCCGGCAAAGCTTGCGCCTCCGGCGGGGCTTTCGGCGCAGGCGCTTTGGGAAGCGTTTCGCAAGGTGCTCGCAGTCAAGCACGAGCTGACGATTCCCGAAGCGATTGTCGCGCATGACGAGTATCGCGTCGAGGACCAGATGCAGTTGATTGTCGCGCGCCTTTTGGCGGCGCGGGACGGCGCGGCGGACTTTGAGGATTTGTTCGAGGAAGGAACGCGCGACGAATTGGTGGCGACGTTTCTCGCCTTATTGGAATTGATTCGGCGGCGCATGATCCTTGTCCGCCAGCCGGCTCTTTTTGCGCCGATTCGGGTGGAGCTTCGCGAAGGCGTCGACGGCGCTGCGGGGATAGGAAGCGAGGAAGAAATCGGTGCTTCCGTGAGTGAGGATTGAGATTTTGACGGAACTACGGGGAGCTTTGGAAGCTGTGCTCTTCGCGGGCGGCGATCCGCTGTCCGAGGAGCAGCTTCGGGAAATTTTGCAGACGGACGCGGCGTCAGTGCGTGCGCTCTTGGACGAGCTCGGCGCGGCGCTTTCTGAGCGCGGCAGCGGCCTGATGCTGCAAGAGACGGCGGGCGGCTGGCAGCTTGTTACGCGGCCCGAGCATTTTTCGTATGTCGAGCGACTGTCGCAGGAAACCAACCGGCGATTGTCGAAGGCGGCGCTGGAGACGCTTTCCATCATCGCGTTCAAGCAGCCGGTGACGAAGCTGGAAATCGAGCAGATACGCGGCGTACATCACGCGGAACGAGTGCTGGCGCAGCTCGTCGCGCGGGAACTCATCACGGAGGTCGGACGTAAAGACGTCGTAGGCAAGCCAATCCAGTACGGGACGACAGAGACGTTTTTGCGCGCGTTTGGACTGAAAACGTTGGATGATTTGCCCGTCCTGCCCGAGCCGGACGTGGAGCAGATTTCCCTGCCGTTTGACGAGGAAACAGAGGAAAACGAAGAAGGATCTTTGCTATAAAACGGAAGAAAAGACGTTGAAACAGAAAAAGGGCGTCGCAAGAAGACATAATTCTTTTTGCGGCGCTCATTTTTAAAATGTATTTCAATCTATGCGTGTTAGATTTTTATGGATTTTCCCCGCTAATTTGCGATATAATAAAGAGATTGAAGAAACTGTAAAGCCTTCCAATCGCGGGAGGCTTTTTGTTCAGAATGGAGATAGAAAATGAGTTTTTTAGGAAGTATGGAGCTTGATCCGGAATATATGGCGCTGTATGTGGTGGCGGCGATTCTTTCCACCATCGGGCTTGTGATCCTGTTTCGTGAGAGCCGGGCGCGCAAGAAAGCCTTGGAGGAAGAAAAGGCGGCTTACGAGGCGGAGAAGGAACGTGAGAAGCAGGAACGGGAAAAGCGGGCGAAGCGCGCAGCGAAGAGGAAGAAGCATTGAGCGGAGGGAACAGCGTGGTCGAACTTTTGGCGCCGGCGGGCAGTCGGGAAGCGCTCGCGGCCGCCGTGGAAAACGGCGCGAATGCGGTATATCTTGCGGGCAATCGCTTCGGCGCGCGTGCGTACGCGGAGAATTTTGATGAGGCGGCGCTGCGTGAGGCAACCCGGTACGCGCATCTTCGCGGCGTTTCGGTGCATGTTACGGTGAATACGGCGGTGGGCGATACGGAGCTTTCCGCGCTTGCCGATTATTTCCGTTTTTTGGAGGACGCGGGCGCGGACGCCGTGCTCGTGCAGGATCTCGGCGCGGCGCGCCTCGCGCGGGAGGCGGCTCCGGGGCTTCCTCTTCATGCGAGCACGCAAATGACGGTGCACAATCTTGCGGGCGTTCGCGCGTTGGAAGAACTCGGTTTTTCCCGTGTGGTGCTGTCGCGGGAAATGACTTTGGACGAGATACGGAAGATTTGTGCGGAGAGCCGCGCGGAAATAGAGGTTTTCGCCCACGGCGCGCTCTGTGTCTGCTATTCGGGACAGTGCCTGATGAGCAGTATGATCGGCGGCCGTTCCGGCAATCGGGGGCGGTGTGCGCAGCCTTGCCGGCTGCCGTACGCGCTTGTCGACGAAAGCGGCGAGGATGTGCTGGAAGGCAAGGCGGGGAAATATCTGCTTTCACCGCGGGATTTGAAGACGATTGAGCTCCTGCCGGAGTTGATGGTGGCGGGCGTCGCGTCGTTGAAGCTTGAAGGCCGTATGAAGCGCCCCGAATATGTGGCGGTGGCGACGGCAGCGTATCGTGCCGCTATCGATCGCGTCTTGGCAGAAGTGCGGGACGAAGCGGCAGAGCGAGAAGAGGAACGGCGGCTTGCGCAGATTTTCAACCGCGATTTTACGACGGCGTATCTTTTGAAAAATCACGGCAAGGAAATGATGAGCGACAAACGCCCGAACAATCGCGGATTGCTCGTGGGCCGTGTCGTTTCTTATGACGCAGGGGAAAGGCGCGCGCGGGTGAAGCTTTCGGAGACACTCGGCGCGGGCGATCAGGCGGACGTCTGGGTGAAGACGGGCGGACGCGTGACGGAGACCGTGCGCGACCTGAAAGACGCACGCGGTCGGGAAGTCGAGCGTGCGGCGGCGGGTGAGGAGGTTTCGTTTCCCGTTTCCCGCGCGGTACATCCCCATGACCGCGTTTTCCGCGTTTACGACGCCGCATTGACGGAGGAGGCGCGCGCTTCTTATACGGGTGCGCCGAAACGTAGGACGCCGGTGCGTCTAGCGGTGAAAGCGGCAATCGGCGAGCCGTTTTGCGTGGCGGCGGAGGCAAAGGACGGCGCCAGGGCGGAAGCGGTTTCCGAATATGTTTGTCCGCAGGCGGAAAAACGCCCGCTGACGCGGGAGACCCTTGAAGCGCAGATGGCGCGCATGGGAACGACGCCGTACGAGATGGAATCTCTTGCCGCCGATATCGAAGACGGCGTAATGGTTCCGATGAGTGTGATGAATGAGACGCGCCGCGAGGCGCTTTCACGTCTTGACGAGGCGCGGCTCACGCGTATGGCGGCGACACGGGCGGAAACGGCGGCGAAAGTTTCCCTGCCGGAGCGGCGGGAGGAGCGGGCTGTTTATCGGCGGGATAAAAATGTTTTGCCGAAACTGATGGTTCATGCCGATACGCCGGAAAAAGCGCGGGCGGCGGCGGACGCGGGTGCGGAAGTTGTGCTTTACGGCGGCGACGCTTATGACCATCATGTCATTACGCCTGACGAATATCGTACGGTTTGGGAATTTTTACGGGAAACAGGGAAGGTTGTTGCCCTTGCGACGCCGCGTATCCTGCGGGAAGCGTTCCTGCCGTCCTTTGCGGCGCTTTTGCGTGCGTGTTCGGACGCGCCCGCCGATGAAATCTACGTCCATCATCTCGGCGCGCTTCGTATCGTGCGGGAGGCTACGGACTTGCCGATCGTCTCTGATTTTTCGCTGATTGCGTATAACGCATCGACGGTGCGGGCGTTGGCGGATCTCGGGTTTTTCCGCGCGACGCTTTCTCCGGAGCTCAATTTTTCGCAGATCGAGGCGTTGACGCCCCAAAGCGTCTTGCCGTTGGAATGTATCGTTCACGGGCGGCTGGAATTGATGGTTTCGGCTTATTGCGCGCTCGGGAGTTTTCTAGGCAATGTGGGAAGCGGTAAATGCTCTGCGCCCTGTGTAAAAGACCGATTTTTCCTGAAAGACCGCACGGGCGCGTTGTTTCCGATTGCGACGGACGCGGGCTGCCAGATGCACGTGCTGAACTCGAAAATCTTGAGTATGCTTCCGCACGCGGGCCGGTTTGCGCGGCTCGGTATCGACCGCCTGCGCATTGACGGGCGCTCGATGACGGCGCGGGAAATCGGCGAGATCGTGCGCGCCTATCGGGAATTTATGTACTATGACGAAGAACTTGCGGAGGAACAAAAAGAGCGCGCCCGTCGTATCGAAGACGCGGATGTTACGCGCGGCCATTACTTCCGCGGGGTGCTTTAAGGAGCAATATGAAAGAAGACACATTACGAACTTTGGAATATGAGAAAATCCTCTCCATGCTCGCGGCGGAAGCGGGATCGTTTCTCGGCAAAGAGAAAGCGGCGGCTCTCACGCCGTCGTCCGACTTTGACGAGGTCGAGGCACGCCTTGCCGAGACGGCGGAGGCACGGGACGTGCTTGCCGTTTCTTCGCCGCCTCTCGGCGCGATTCGCGATATTCGCGTCGCGCTGAAGAAAGCGGCGATGGAGGCGACGCTGGAAATCGAGGAACTGTCCGACGTTGTCAGCGTGCTGTACGCGACGCGGGAGGCTAAGAAGTATTTCAAAGAGCTTTCGCCGGAGCTGGCGCCGACGATTCGGGAGCGCGCACGGCAGCTTGAAATCCTCGGACAGCTTGAAAACCGCCTTGAAAACGCTATCGACGAACACGGCGCGCTCCGCGACGACGCGAGCCTGACGCTGGCGAAGTTACGGCGCGGAATACGCGCGGCGCAGCGCAAGATCAAGGACGTGCTTTCGTCGGTAATCCATTCGACGGCGCAGCAGAAATATTTGCAGGACGCCATCGTCACCATCCGCGAAGACCGCTACGTCGTTCCCGTCAAGCAGGAGTATCGCGGCGCGATTCCCGGCATCGTACACGACCAATCGGCGACAGGCGCGACGCTTTTTATCGAGCCGATGGAAGTCGTCGCGCTGAACAACGAAATCAAGGAACTGACGCTTTCCGAGCGGCAGGAAGTCGCGCGGATCCTGCGCGGGCTTTCTGCCGATATCGGGCGCAGCGCCGATATCCTGCAGGACAATCTCGAAATCCTTGCGGGATTGGACTTCGCGTTTGCGAAAGCGCGGCTTGCGCGAAAACTGCGCGCCGCGCAGCCGGAGCTGAATCGTGAAGGCCGCGTTCGTATCGAAAAGGCGCGCCACCCCTTGCTTGCCGACGAAAAAGTCGTGCCAATCGACCTTTCCCTCGGCGGGGATTTTCGTATGCTGCTTGTCACGGGGCCGAATACGGGCGGCAAGACCGTCAGCATGAAAACGCTGGGACTTCTTGCGCTGATGGCGCAGTCGGGCCTTTTCATTCCGGCGGCGGTCGGCGCGGAGATGACCGTCTATCGCGATATTTTTGCGGATATCGGCGACGAGCAGAGCATAGAGCAGAGCCTTTCCACATTTTCTTCGCACATGGGTCATATCGTGCGTATCTTGGACGAGGCGGAACGGGACGATCTTTTGCTGCTGGACGAAATCGGCGCGGGCACCGACCCCGAGGAGGGCGCAGCGCTGGCCATGGCGATCTTGGAGCGGCTTTTGGAAATCGACGTATCGACGGTCGCCACGACGCATTACTCCGAGCTGAAAACTTTTGCTTACGCGAGAAAAGGCGTTGAAAACGCCTGCGTCGAGTTTGACGTGGAGACGTTGCGTCCGACGTATCGGCTGCTTCTTGGCGTGCCCGGTGCGAGCAACGCATTTGCCATCAGCGCGCGTCTCGGGCTCGCGAAGTCGATCCTTTTGCGCGCGGAGGCGCTGATTCGTGAGGATCACGCGCAGTTTGAGAAAGTCGTCGGCGCGCTGGAACGCGAAAAAATTCTTTATGAAGAGCGTAACGCGGAAATCGCCGAACGGAGCGCACGGGCGAAAGAGCTGGAAGAAAAGTGGCGAAAGCTCAAAGATGAGGTCGCGCGGAAGAAGACCGAAATCCTGAAAGCCGCGAAAAATGAGAGCGCGGCGTTGGTGCGGCGCACGCGGCGCGAGGCGGAGGACATTATCCAGAGCCTGAAGGAACAGGCCAAAGAACAGAACGAGAAAAGCCGAAACGCGGCCATGCAGGACGCGCGCGGCAGACTGCGCGATATGGCGGACGAGGTGCGCCCAGGGTTTTCGTCGAATCCCGCCTATCGCGAAAAAGTGGACGTCGCAAAGCTCCGGGCCGGCGACGAGGTCTATATCGTTTCCCTCGACCAGCGCGGCACTGTGCTCGAAGTCAAGGGCAAGGAAATACTCGTGCAGGTCGGCGTGATGAAAACGACGGTCAAGGCGGACGCGTGCCGGTTTGCCGCGCGGGCGAAAAAAGAGACGAAAGAATCGGAACGCGGCGCGCGCATGGCCGCTGGTACGCTCTTGACGAAGACCGCGTCGGTACGGCGGGAAATTGATTTGCGCGGCTGTCTCGTCGATGAGGGCGAGCAGCTTCTCGCGAAATTCATCGACGACGCGCAGCTCGCCGGGCTCAAGGATATTCTCGTCATTCACGGCAAAGGCACGGGCGCGCTCCGGAAAGGGCTCCATGAATATCTGAAAGCGCATAAGAGCGTCCGTTCCTTCGCCATTGCCGACATGGACGAAGGCGGCCTCGGCGCGACGGTGGTCAAGCTGAAATGATTTCATTATGAAACGCTCCGAAGGCTCGGAGCGTTTTTGCTTGAATTCCTTTTCTTGCATGTTTTTTTTTGCTATACTTTTATCGTAGTTAAGGAGGAAGACAGCGAATGCATAAAGGGGCGATAAAGCGCGCGCGACGCGAATATCGTTTTCGTGACGGGAAAAGGCTGGTGCTCGGCGAGCGGACACTCGTGATGGGCATTCTGAACGTAACGCCGGATTCGTTTTCCGACGGCGGGCAGTGGAATACGCCGGAAAAGGCGATTTCTCACGCGCGGCAGATGGTCGAGGACGGCGCGGATATTATCGACGTGGGCGCGGAGTCGTCGCGTCCGGGTTTCGTGCCGATGTCGGCGGCGGAGGAGATGGATCGCCTGCGTCCTTTCCTTGAGGCGCTTTTGCCGGAGATTTCCGTGCCCGTGTCCGTGGATACCTTCAAGGCGGAGACGGCGGCAATGGCGGCGGAAATGGGCGTCCATATCCTGAACGACATTTGGGGCTTGCAGTACCGTGAGGAGCCGAACCGCATGGCGGAGGTCGCGGCACGCTATGATTTGCCCGTGGTCGTCATGCACAATCAGGACGGGACGGCGTATGAAAAGGACATCGTCGAAGCCATGAAAGAATTTTTCCGGGAAAGTCGACGTGTCGCGCGTGCAGCGGGCGTGGCGGAGGACAGACTGATCCTCGATCCGGGTATCGGATTCGGCAAGACAGCGCAGGACAATATCCTTGTGCTTCGCCGTCTTGCGGAGTTTTCGGAATGGGATGGCGGGATATGGCCGCTTTTGCTCGGCGCAAGCCGCAAAAGTTTCATCGGCGCGACGCTTGGCCTCCCCGTGGAGGAACGCATGGAGGCGACGGGGGCGGCTGCGGTGCTCGGCGTTGCGTCGGGTGCGAGTATTGTGCGCGTTCACGACGTGAAGCCGATTGCGCGTATGTGCCGTATGGCAGATGTAATCCTTGCCTGACGGAAAAATCCCTCGGCAAGAGAGGAACGTGATTACATTACTTTAATGAATAGGAAAACAATATTTATATATAAGGAGTGAATCTTATGGTAGACAAGGTGGAACTGAAAGGAATGGAGTTTTTCGGCTATCATGGCTGCATGAAGGAGGAACGCGCCATCGGGCAGCGTTTCTACGTCGATGTGGCGATGTATCTCGATCTCGCTCCTGCGGGTCACTCGGACGACCTCGCGCAGACGGTCAATTATGCGGACGTATTTGCCGAAGTGCGCGCGATTGTCGAGGGTGAGCCGTTCACCCTTTTGGAGGCCGTGGCGGAGCGAATCGCCGAGGTGCTTTTTGAAAAGCACGAGCGGATTGAGCGGCTTCGCATCACGATTCATAAGCCTTATGCGCCGCTGCCGGGAAAATTCACCGACGCGTCGGCGACGATTCGCAGGGCAAGGCCAAAAGAATGAGCAACGTCCGCACCGCTTATCTGAGCCTGGGCGCGAACCTCGGGAATCGGGAGGAGACGCTCCGAAAGGCGGTGCAAAGGCTCGCGGCGGCGGAAGGGATAGAGATTCGCGCCGTCTCGTCGCTTTACGAAACGGAGCCGTGGGGGAAAACGGATCAACCGCGTTTTTTGAACGTCGCTGTCGGTCTCGAAACGACGCTTTCGCCGGAGGCGCTTCTGGCGAAAGCGCAGGAGATCGAGAACGCGCTCGGTCGTGTGCGGCATGAACACTGGGGGGCGCGCACCATAGACGTCGATATCCTGCATGTCGAGGGTGTCGAGCAAAATACGTCGGAGTTGACGCTGCCGCACCCGTATATGACCGAGCGCGCTTTCGTGCTCGTGCCTTTGGCCGAAATCGCGCCTGCGCTCATGGTACAGGGAAAGAGCGTTGCGGTATGGCGCGATGCGGTCGGGGAAAAAGGCGTGACACGCGTCAAGACGTCGGATTGGGCAATATAATAAGGCGTGCGGTGGGCGGGAGTTTAAATCTCTCGACCACCCACGCCTTGTTGAAATGCTGGCCAGGGTGATTTTTTCTCCTTTGGAGAAAAATTTGATTTATGGCGTTAAAAAAATCCGCAGACTTAATGCTAAGTCTGCGGATTTTGCTGTACAGGCGCAAGTTATTCTTGGAGTGCTTTCGTTTTTTCTTCTTTCATCTGGCCGAGATAATGGGCGACAAACTGATGGGCGGTGCGGCCATTCCTGCCGGAATGTTCCATTTCCCAGCGTTGGCCCAGGATACGGAGCTCTTCCGGCGGCAGGATTACGCCGTTCGCCCGCAAGTGGTAGTCGATAATCGCCAGATATTCGTTTTGATTCGGCGAGCGGTAGTTGATGATGAGGCCGAAGCGGTCAGAGAGGGAGATCGTCTCGTTCATGCTCTCGGATTTGTAAAGCTCGTCCTGCCCGGACGCGCGGTCCCGCCATGTTTCCTTGATCAAATGGCGACGGTTGGAAGTCGCGTAAATCAACACGTTGTCGGGTCGCGACTCGACGCCGCCCTCGATGGCAGATTTCAAATATTTGTATTCGACTTCCGTGTCCTCGAAGGAGAGATCGTCGAGGAAAAGGATGAAATGCTTCGAGGCAAAGCGGCGGAGCGTGTCCATGATGTGCGGCAGTCCGGCGAGCTGCGGTTTCGTGATTTGCACGAGACGGAGCCCCATCGAATAGTATTCGTTCGCCAGCGCCTTGACGGATGAGGATTTGCCCGTGCCGCGCGCGCCGACGAGCAGGACGTTGTTTGCGGGACGGCCCGCGAGGAACGCGAGCGTATTGCTCTGCAGCTGTTTCTTTTGGTCCATATAGCCGATCAGGTCGGTGAAGCGAATCGGCTCGAAATGACGGATGCCGACAAGCCCTGTCTCGTCGTCCCAGCGGAACGCGCGGTACGCCGAAATATCGCCGCAGCCGAAGCGCAGATAATATTCTGTCAGCGCGTCGGCAAGTTTTGCAGGCGTCCACGGGTGGCGGAATACCGAATGCAAAGCGGCGACGCCCGGCGTCATCTTGTCTTCGCCCGGTTCGTAGTCGTTAAGCAGCGAGATCGTCAAAAACTGGCTCGGCAATTCGCGGAGCAGCGGTTCCAATACTTCGAGATCGTGCACAAAGGCGGCACGCAGGCTCGGGGAAATTTTACCTTTTGTCATCTCGACGCAGCGCGCGACGATATTGTCGTTATTTGCGAGGCGGTACAGCAGATAGGCGCGCAGAAGATTCCCCTTGAGACCGAGCTCTTCCGCAGCGTCAATCAGGCGCGCGGCAAATTCATACTGCATAGCCACGTTTGCGGGCTGCTCAAAATACGCTTCCAGGCATTGCAGCACGTCGTCGTCCAACAGGGAACGACAGATAAGAAGCTCGTAGAGATGCGGTTTTTTTGTCATGGCGATCGTCCTTTCCGGATACGCGTTCGTGAAGGGGATTGTTCAGTGCTTCCTATATAGTATGAATTCTTTCGTGTGCCGCGTCAATAGGGAACAATAAAAAAGCCGCCTGCTTCTCGCAGACGGCTTTGCTTTCATAAGTGGTCGGGATGACAGGGTTCGAACCTGCGGCCTCATCGTCCCGAACGATGCGCGCTACCAAACTGCGCCACATCCCGACGACATGATGATTATACGCTAAGTGCAGCGCAAAAGCAAGTGTTTTTTTAATCGCAGTTGGAATTTTTGATTCTTCCAGCGATTTTCGGGAGGGAAATTACCAGGGATTAGCGTGTTTCCTTAAGATCAGCGCGCGGAGAATTTATCGCGCAGGATAACGTCGTGGGAACCGCCCTCGACGATACTGACGGAGGAAACAAGCGTGAGCTTCGCCTTTTCCTGCAGCTCTTTGATGCTGAGCGCGCCGCAGTTGCACATCGTGGAGCGCACTTTCGACAGCGTGATGCCCACGTTGTCATGGAGCGGACCGGCGTAAGGCACATAGGAATCGACGCCCTCCTCGAAGGAGAGCTTACGGTCGCCGCCGAGGTCGTAGCGCTGCCAGTTGCGTGCGCGGTTCGAGCCTTCGCCCCAATATTCCTTATAGAAAGTGCCGTTGATTTTCACCTTGTCCGTCGGGCTCTCGTCAAAGCGCGAGAAGTAACGGCCAAGCATCAGGAAATCCGCGCCCATTGCCAACGCCAGCGTGATATGGTAGTCGTGTACGATGCCGCCGTCGGAACAGACGGGAATATACACGCCCGTTTCTTTGAAATATTCGTCACGCGCTTTGCAGACGTCGATCAGCGCCGTGGCTTGGCCGCGTCCGATGCCCTTCGTTTCGCGGGTGATGCAGATAGAACCGCCGCCGATGCCGACCTTGACAAAGTCGGCGCCCGCTTCGGCAAGGAAGCGGAACCCTTCGGCGTCGACCACGTTGCCCGCGCCGACTTTGACCTCCGGGCCGAATTTCTTATGGATGAAGTCGAGGGTGATGCGCTGCCATTCGGAATAGCCCTCCGACGAGTCGATGCAGAGCGCGTCTACGCCGGCGTCGAGGAGAAGCGGCACGCGCTCGGCATAGTCGCGGGTATTGATGCCAGCGCCGACGCGGTAGCGTTTGTGCTTGTCCGTGATTTCCAACTCATGTTCCTTGTTGTCCGTGTAATCTTTACGGAACACCATATAGCGAAGCCGCTGGTTCTTGTCCACGAGGGGCAGCATATTGAGTTTCGATTCCCAGATGATGTCGTTTGCCTCGGAAAGCGTCAGGTCGGCGTCCGCGTAAACGAGACGGTCGAACGGCGTCATGAATTCCGAGACCGGCGTGTCCATCGTCATGCGCGTGATGCGATAATCGCGGCTCGTCACGATGCCGAGGAGCTTGCCCGTCGGCTCGCCGTCTTCCGTGACCGCCATCGTCGAGTGACCGGTTTTTGCTTTGAGCTTCAACACTTCACCGAGGGTCGTCGTCGGCTTGATATTCGAGTCGCTGGAGACGAATCCGGATTTGTAGCTCTTGACGCGGCGGACCATCTGCGCTTCCTGCTCCGGCGTTTGCGAGCCGTAGATGAAGGACATGCCGCCTTCCTGCGCCAGTGCGATGGCCATACGGTCGTTGGACACGGCCTGCATGATGGCGGAGACCATGGGGATATTAAGGCTCAGCGTAGGTTCTTCGCCTTTCTTGTACTTCACGAGCGGCGTCCGGAGCGAGACGTTCGCCGGGACGCAGTGCTCGGAGGAGTACCCGGGCACAAGCAGATATTCGCCGAAGGTATGCGACGGTTCTTCGTAATAGAATGCCACTGTAATTCCCTCTTTTCCATAAAGAATCTGAAGATATTTTTACTATCATAATACTTTCCGCGTCGTTTGACAACCGCTTTCCGGCTGATTGCGCCAAAAAATAGGGGCGAAATTTTGTATACATAAAAAAGCGCCGCCCTTCCGAATGGAAAGCGGCGTGTTAGGTTTCTTGCAGATGGGTTTCGTTTATGTTACAATTCATTACGAAAAGGTGTTTGCCATAAATGGTAGGCGGTCAATTCTCAGCCCCTGAAAGGGGGCAATGCTTATGACGGCGTATGATTTTTTCGCGTTTCTGGTTCTCCTGATCGCGTTGATTATCTCCATCAAGGCATGAGAAAAGCCGCCACAGGACCCTAATCTGACGGCGGCTATCTCAAAGTCGAACAACGATAGGGGCTGACCGTTTACCGGCAGCACCTTTTCTTTGTGTTTATTATAGCACGGAGCGGAAAGATACGCAAGAGAAAACAGCCCCCGGTTATGTGTAAATTTGAGTTGATAACCAAAAAGTGTAATACCATCTAATGCGTAAAATATAGTTGATGGTTCACAAAACAGGTATAATCATCTAATGCGTAAAAAATAGTTGATGACTACTAAAAGAACGGCAATCCCTTGATTTTTAGAGGGTTGCCGTTTTCTTTATGGCATGTTGACCAAGTTGGTTTTAGTTATACGCATTCCTCCATCTGCCTTTTTCGCGCAAAAAGCGCCGCCCCTCCGAAAGATGGAAAGGCGGCGTGTTTTGTTGCGTGAATTCTTTTGTTTCTAGGAAGCAGAGCGTCGGCGTTCTGCTACTCCGCCGCAGTGGCTTTGGCCTATTCGCGGACAGCCTCCAGCCTAGCTCTGACAGCGTCACGCTCTTTT
>CACZOL010000109.1 GCA_902782705.1 uncultured Selenomonadaceae bacterium | reverse complement strand
TTTTCGATGAGCACACATCCATCGATCACATTTCACTACCCACGGGAGACTTTGTTATGATCACTCTTTCCCATATCGAAAAAACATACGACGGGCCGGACGGGGCGGTAGCGGCGCTGAAGGACGTGAGTCTCACCGTCGCGCGGGGCGAGATTTTCGGCGTCATCGGGCTGTCCGGCGCGGGCAAGTCCACGCTGATTCGCTGCATCAATCTGTTGGAGCGGCCGACGAAAGGCTCCGTCGTCGTGGACGGCCTCGACATGATGGCGCTGTCCGACGCAGAGCTTCGCGAGGCGCGAAAGTCCATCGGCATGATTTTCCAGCATTTTAATCTGCTCTCGTCGGCGACGGTTTACGACAACGTGGCGTTTCCGTTGCGGCTCTCCGGCATGGACGAGGACGCGATCCGCGCAAAGGTCGAGCCGCTGCTTTCACTTGTGTCCTTGTCGGACAAGGCGCAGCAATATCCGTCCCAGCTCTCCGGCGGCCAGAAGCAGCGCGTCGGCATTGCCCGGGCGCTGGCCTCCGAGCCGAAAGTATTGCTCTGCGACGAGGCGACGAGCGCGCTGGACCCGCAGACGACGAAAGCGATCCTCGCGCTGATCAAGGACATCAATCAAAAGCTCGGGCTGACCGTCGTCATTATCACCCACGAAATGCAGGTCATCAAGGACATCTGCGACAAAGTCGCCGTCATCGAAAACGGCGTGATCACGGAATCAGGCCGCGTCATCGACGTTTTCACCGATCCGCAGCGGGACATGACGAAGGAATTCATCAGCGTGCTGATGGGAAGCGGGCTGCCGCCCGACCTGCAAGACGCGCCCATTTCCACCGCGCCGATTCCCGGCGGGCGTCTCCTTGTCCGGCTCACTTTTGTCGGTTCGTCGGCTGGGGAACCGGTTATTTCATCGTTGATCCGCCATTATGACGTGGAGGCGGATATTTTGTACGGCAACATCGACGCCATCAAGGATATCCCGTACGGGCGCATGCTGATCGGGCTGTCCGGTGCGACCGGCGCCGTGGAAAACGCGCTGGGATTTTTGCGCGAAAAAGATCTGAGAATCGAGGTGATTGGCTATGTCGCCTGACGTTCTTTCGCTTTTGATGAAAGCGCTCGGCGAGACGCTGGCGATGGTCGCCGTCTCCATGATTGCCGCCACCGCGATCGGCGTGCCGCTGGGCGTGCTGCTCGTAACGACCGCGAAAGGCGGCGTGCTCGCCTGTCCCGCGTTGAACCGCGTGGTAGCCGCCGTCGTCAACGCGATTCGCTCGATTCCCTTCATTATTTTGATGGTCGCGATTATCCCGTTCACGCGTCTCGTCGCCGGAACGTCCATTGGCACGACGGCGGCCATGGTGCCGCTGACCTTGGCCTCGATCCCTTTTATCGGGCGACAGGTCGAGACGTCGCTTCGGGAAGTGCCTTACGGTCTGATTGAGGCGGCCCTCTCCATGGGCGCGACGCCTATGCAGATCATCCGGCGCGTCTATCTGCCGGAAGCATTGCCGAACATCGTCGCCCAGCTCACGACGGTCGTCATCGCCCTCGTCGGTGAGTCCGCGATGGCGGGCGCCATCGGCGGCGGCGGTCTCGGCGACCTGGCCATCCGTTACGGCTACCAGCGGTTCCGTCCAGAAATCATGCTGGCGACGGTCGTCGTGCTGATCGTTTTGGTGCAGGCGGTCCAATTCGCCGGAAACGCGCTGGCGAAAAAACTGAATAAGAAAGACATCTAAGAACCGCCGAAACCCCTCCACCGCCTGCGGCCGAAACAGTCCACCGGACTATTTCGCTCTCCCCTTTCAGGGGAGGCAGAGAAAAAGGAAGCGGTCTGCGGTTGACAGCTTTCTTTTTTTGCCTTACCATACAGAAGGGACATACCTATATTTATTGGGAGGGAAATGAAATGAAAAAATTGCTTCTGATTCTCTCCGCGCTGCTGCTGGTCGTTTTCACGGCGGGCTGCGGCGGCGGAGACAAAAAGCCCGCGTCTTCGGGCGCACCTGCGTCCTCCGGCGGCGCGAAGATCACGCTGAAGGTAGGCGCATCGCCGGTACCGCACGCGGAAATGCTCGAGCAGATCAAGCCGGTTCTCGCGAAGCAGAACATCGAGCTCAAGGTCATCGAGTTCTCCGACTACATCCAGCCGAATATGGCGCTGGGCGACAAGGAGCTGGACGCGAACTTCTTCCAGCATGAACCGTATCTTTTGAACTTCATCGGCGAGCACAAGAACCTGAAACTGAAAAACGCCGGCGGCGTCCATGTGGAGCCGATGGGCGTTTACTCGAAGAAGGTCAAGAAGCTCGACGAGCTGAAAGCCGGCGATTCCGTCGCGATTCCGAACGATCCGACGAACGGCGGCCGCGCGCTGCTGCTTCTTGAAAAAGCGGGCGTCATCAAGCTGAAGGCAGGCCTCGGCGTCAAAGCCACCGTACAGGACGTGGCCGAAAACAAGCTGAATCTCCAGTTCAAGGAAATTGAGGCCGCACAGCTTCCGCGCTCCCTGGACGACGTGAGCATCGCCGTCATCAACACGAACTTTGCGATGCAGGCCAGCCTGAACCCGACGAAGGACGCAATCTTCATCGAGGACAAGACTTCGCCGTACTCGAACATCGTGGCCGTCCGCGAGGGCGACGAGAAGCGTCCCGAGATTGTCGCGCTGCTCAAAGCGCTCCAGTCGAAGGAAATGAAGGAATTCATCGAAAAGAAATACGGCGGCGCCATCGTCCCTGCGTTCTAAGGAGTCAAAAAACTCCGTGCGTATGATTACGCACGGAGTTTTTTTGACTCCTCTGCTATGCGATTGCCTGTACCGCGTCGCGGACTTCGTCTTCGCAGGAGAACACCGCTTTGATGGTTTTCGACGTCAGGTCGCCGATTTCCCAGCGCATACGACGCGCGCCCTGCAGGATGGCCATACGGTTTACTTCCGGCAGGAACTTGGAATCGCGGAATTTTTTCTGCACTGCGGAGACCTTCATGTCCTTCACGCTGCCCTTCGGCCGTGTCGCGGCGCTGGCGACGACAAGCGCGGAAAGATGATCGAGAGTCACGACGAGACAGCCGAGCTGCTCCTCCTGCGTCAGCGGCGCCTGCGCGTCGGCGTCGGCGACTTTTTCCCGTCCTGCGAGACTGACAAGCTCGTCGCTGACCCCCGCCGCACGGAGCGCGGCGTCGTCCAGCCCCGAGCCGCGTATCAGGCCCGCCGTCGCCCAAGTGTCCGCCGCACTGCCAAAACCGCGAAACTCCGCAAACCAACGCATAACGCCCGCCAGAAGAAGCGCACGCCGCAGTTTTTCCGGCGCGGGGTTCCCTTTCCTATATAGCGTGTAAAGCGATTCATAAGAAGCACCGACGCCCGACACGGAAAAACCTCCTTACCTGTTTAATAAAAAAATATACAAGTAACACCCATCGCCTTCCCCTCGAGGGGAAGGCTGGAAGTATTTTGTTTTCGACGTTTTTTGTAATCGCTAGGTTTATTAGCGTTTTGCATGTGAGAAGATATATATACTATATCATATTTTGGAATTTTTTGAAATAGGATTCATAAATATTATATCGAGCCCATAGAAAAGCGGCGCGTCCTTTGAACGCGCCGCTTTTGTCACGTCTGTCAAAGCACGGGACTGGAATCGAGGAAAAGTTCAAATTCATCGATGGGCATCGGCTTCGCGTAGAAGAAGCCCTGAATGTTGTCGCACCCCGCCGAGCGCAGGAACTCAAGCTGGAATTTCGTCTCGACGCCTTCGGCGACTGTGACCATGCCGAGACTCTGCGCGATGCGGATGACGCCCAGGAGGACGGTGGCCGCGCGCGAGGACGGCTCCATATCGGACAGGAACCGCATATCGAGCTTCAGCACGTCCAGCGGAATGTCTTTCAGCATGTGCAGCGACGAATAGCCGCTGCCGAAATCATCCACGAGGATCTTGAACCCTGCCTTGCGAAGCTTCTCGGAGGCTGTGACGAGCTGCGACGGATCGTCCATATAGGCGGACTCCGTGATTTCCAGCCGGAGCATTGACGGCGGCAAATTATATTTTGCGAGGATTTCCATCAAATCGCTGACAAGATCGGGTTGGAAAAGATTGACGCGCGAAACGTTGACCGAAATGGGCATGGGCGCAAGCCCCCGATCCCGCCGGTCCGCGAGATAGCGGCAAGTCATCTCCCACATATAATGGTCGAGATTCGTGATAAACCGATTGTGCTCGAACAACGAAATAAATTTGCCAGGTTCGATGATTCCTTTTTCCGGGTGGTTCCAGCGAACAAGCGCCTCTGCGCTGATCGGCTTCTCAAAATTCAAGCTGTAGATTGGCTGCAGATACAGCACGAACGCGCCGGTTTCCAGCGCTTTCTGCATATCGTTCAAGATTTCCTGCTCGGCGAGGATCGCGGCGCGCATTGGCTCGTCGTAGTACGCGTACCGCTTATTGTAGTCCCCCTTGATCGTTGAGCGCGCCATATTCGCGCGGTCGCACATCGTCGCGATTTCAGCGTCCGGTTCTGTGATCGGATATATGCCGTTATGTACGACAAGGTTATAAGCGAGTCCGAGATTGTCTGACAGGAATCGCTGACTTTGCAGCAGCGCTTCGAGATCGAAATCCTCTTCCCGCAAGCAGAAAGCGAATACGTCCGCGCCGAGACGGCCGCAGACGCCTTTGCCGAGAGTCTCTCTCGCCAGCGACGCGGCAAGCTGCACGAGGATGCTGTCGCCCACCGTTGTTCCGTAGACGTCGTTGATGATCTTGAATCGGTCGATGTCCAAGGTTCCCAGCACATATTTTTCGTCCGGGCTCTCGTCGATCATGCGGCGCGCGCTGTGGAAAAACGTATCCCGCGTGGCAATGCCCGTCAAGCGGTCAAGCTTTCCTCCGGGCATGGCCCCGGACGCGCCGGCGCGCTCCGTCTCGAGCTCCTGCGTATCGACGAGCAGGCACACGACGGGACGGTTCTCGGTCGCCATGACGCACTCGCCGAGGCAGGAGAGCGTCAGGGACTGTCGATCCTGCCGCTGCACGCGCAGATAAAACGCCATCGGCGACTTTTCCTCGGCAATCATGCCGACGGACATGCGGAGGCTATCGTAATGGTCGTTGGGGATCGTGGTCAAAAGGTCGGTCCCTGAGACGACGAGCGCGTCGTACTCTCTTGCCGTATAGCCGCAAAGCATCGCATAGGTCGGCGTGAAGTAGACGGTCGAAAGCGACCCGTCCTCTTGCAGCTCGACCACGAGAATGCCGCTGTCGATCGCCTGGCTGCGCGAAAAGATGAACGAGTCAAGGCTGCCCGGCACAATCTCCGGCTCGTATCTCGGAAGATCCAAAAGTTCCTCC
>CACZOL010000108.1 GCA_902782705.1 uncultured Selenomonadaceae bacterium | reverse complement strand
TTCTTTAACCACCTTTCTGCATCGTTTGCGAGTTTTTCGTAAAGTGCCATTGCCCGTTCATGGTTCGATCGGATATACCATGCCGCTTCCTGTTTTTCCTCGTCGCTCGTTTCTTCGGAGAAGCAGCGTTTGCCCGCAAGTTCCAGTTCCTTTGCCGCGTCGGAGAGTTTTTGTCCGCCAATGGTCATGGCGGTGGATTTCAGAGCGTGGAGCATTGTGGCGTAGTTTTGCCAGTTTTCCGCATCGAGATGTTCCTTCATCTGCTTTTGCTTGTCCGGCCTGAGTTTGATGAACATGCCAAGTACCGTTCTGTACATGTCCTCCATACCGCCATTATACTTCATCCCCTGCTGGATGTCGAGGTCGCCCGTACCGGCCTTTTCCCCGCCCCCCGGCTCGCTTTCCGCGAAGGGCTGCGACGATTCCTTCGCCGCCAAGTCTGCGGCGGACGGGCCGGGGCGCAATTTCTCTTCCGGCAGATACTTGACCAGCATCGCTTCCAGCGCGGCGCTGTCGATGGGCTTCGACAGGTAAGCGGTGAAGCCTTCTTTGAGGAAAAATTCCTTCGCGCCGGAAATCGCGTTTGCCGTCAGTACGATGAACGGCGTGTATTTCGCGTTTGGCAAGGCTTCGGCACGGTGCAGCGTTTCTACGCCGTCCATGTTCGGCATCATGTGGTCGAGCAGTATGAGATCGTATTTCCTCTTGGCGAGCCGCTCGAGACATTCCGCACCGCTCATGCAGTCGTCGATCCGGATTTTCGTCTCCTTCAGGAGCCCCTTGACGACCAGGAGGTTCATCTCGTTGTCGTCTACCACAAGGACGTCGGCGGTTGGCGCGGTAAAGGACGGCACATACTGTTTCGTTTGGATGGCCGTTTCGCTTATGCGCTCGGCGAGATTTCCGATCGGCGAATCTTCCATGATCGTTTGCGGCACCACGACGGTAAATGTGGAGCCTTCGCCGTAGACGCTCTTGAAGCTGATTTTTCCGCCCATCAGATTGAGCAGCATCCGGGTGATGGCAAGGCCGAGCCCCGTACCTTCGATGTTGCGGTTCTTCTCCGGGTCGAGCCGCTCAAAATCCCGGAAAAGTTTCGACTGCTCCTCTTCCTTGATGCCGACGCCGGTGTCGTTGACGACGAAGGACAGATAGATGCGGTTGCCGTCTATACGCTCCTTGAGCACGAAGAAATTGATCTCGCCCGTCGGCGTGTATTTGACGGCGTTGTTCAGGACATTAATTGCGACCTGCTGGACGCGCATCATATCACCTTTCAGACCGTTTGGCAGGTCGTCGTCGATGTGCAGGTTGAAGATCAAGCCTTTGGCGTCCGCCTTGGGACGAATCATCGCGACGACGTTTTTCAAGAGCCTGGAGAGCTGATATTCGCTTTCAATGATTTCCAGTTTGCCGGATTCAATCTTTGAGAAGTCGAGAATATCGTTGATGATGGCAAGCAGCGACTCGCCTGCTTGCGCGATGCTTTGCGCATATCCGCGGACCGAAGGCCTTTCCTCCTCGCGCAGAATCATTTCGTTCATGCCGAGGATCGTATTGATCGGCGTGCGTATCTCATGGCTCATATTCGCGAGGAAAGCGCTCTTCTGCCGGTTCGCGCGTTCCGAGGAATCCTTCTCGAGGCGCAGCTTGTCGCTTTCCTCCGCCTTCATGCGCACGATGAAAAGATGGATGCTGATCAGCGCAAGGAAAAGGAGAAGGACGCTGCCCGCGCGCAGCACCAAAACATAAATGCGGGAGATGTCGCCCGCCACGGCTTCCCACGGTACGAAGCCGCGAATCGAGCAGTTGGATTCGGGCAGATCTGCGCCAAACAGGAAAAAGCGGCCATGCGGGCTTTCCGTATAGGCCGCCGCCGCCGGGGCGGTTTGGAGCCGTTCGCGGATAATTCCGAAGCCGCTTTGGATGGCGGGATCGGAATAGAGGAGATCGTTCACTTCGGGATTTTTCCTATAGGGCAGTATGGTCTGCCCGTCATGGGCTGCAATCAGGAAATGGCGGTCGGAATTGTACTCGGAAAGGCCGAACTGTTCCTGTACCATCCTGTCGTCGTAAGTGCGCCAGAGAATCCCGCGGACATTGTCGCCGTTTAGGATGGGCACAGCCAAAAGCAGCCCTTGTCCATGCGCGAAATCCACCACGTCGCTGCCGCGTACGGCGTCCGGCAGCCGCGTAAAGACGCCTTCAGGCAGCCGCGCGCCGAGCACGAAATTTCCATCTACGTCGACGATGCCTGCGCGGGCGCTCTGGTCCAGCGGGTCGGCGATTTTTTGCAGAATGGAGCGGCTCCGGTCGGGATTTATCGCGACGTATTCCGCCGCATAGTGCAGTACCGTCATTTCACGGCGGAACTGATCTTCGGCGAGGCGCGCCATGTCTGCGGTCTGGCGTGCGACGATCTGCTCCATCGTCATGTTCAAAAGATGATTGATCTTGTGCTGCATGAAGATCGCGCAAACGCCGAGAGCGATGACGAGCACGAGAAATTCGGCGGCGATCTTCAGGAGCGAGTCGCGGTGGCTGTTGTCATTCGCCAAGGAACGCCACCCCCTCTACGAACCAATCCATGCGGTGGATCAGCGCGTCGTCCCGGAGGACTTCCCCTTCGCCGACGCGCAGGACGCCCTGCGTATCGCGAATCGGCCCTTTGAAAATCGGCTGGCGTTTTTCTCCCAGCGATTGGCGCAAATCCGCCAATGCGTAATCTATGCCGGGCGCGATGTTTTCCGACACGTCGACGAGAGCGATCGCGCCTTCATCGACGCCGATCCAGCGATTCTGGATCGCGTTCAGCTCGCCCTTCAAATAGTGATGGATGATATTGCGGTAGTAAATATCCCAGCGGCAGATCACCGTGCCGAGATAATGGTCGGTGACTCTCGGGAGCCATGCGTTGAATCCGATGTAGTCGACGCCCATCTCATCGCAGGCGTCGGGGACGGCCTGATCGTCCTGATGATAGGTCACGACGTCCGCGCCCGTCTCCTGCACAAGACGCCGGACTGTCTCCGCTTCTGCTCTCGCGCCGGACCAGACGCCGGACCAGGCGACGACGACGCGCACGTTGGGATTCGTACGCTGGGCGCCGAGCGCGAACGCGTTGATCTCACGAACGACGGGCGCTTTCGGCATCGGCGCGACATAGCCGATCACGCCGGACTTTGTCTTCATGGCCGCCATCGCGCCCGCCAAATAGCGACCCTGATGCATTCGCGCGAAAAAGACCGTCATGTTGGACGCTTCCGCGCCGACGGCGATCGTCGTGAACTCCGTCTTGTAATTTTCAAAAATCGTTTCCCGTGCCGCCGCTGGGTACGAATTGCCGCACAGGAAAATCATGCCCGCGCCGTCGGCGATCAGCGACTCGATCGCCTGCGGGCATTCCTCGGTGGTGACGTTCTCACGGACGAGAAGCTGCACGCCGAAATCGTCGCAGGCTCGCTTCATCCCTTGATAATGCGAGCCGCTCCAGCCCGTATTGTTCTTGCCGGAGGGCAGAACGATGCCGACCGTCTCGACACGTTTCGCCTCTTCCGGGCGGAACGTGAAGATCGTGAATACCCCGAGGAGAAAAATCGTCCCTAAAGTCGTGAGCACCCATCGCCCCCAAGAGGGGATCATACGGAAAAGATTGATCATGGCTACGCCCTCCGCACGAGAATCGATTGGGTCGTCTTTTGCTGCGACCGGGCCAGCGCGACAAAATCTTCTTTTGGCAAAGGCTTCGAGAAATAAAAGCCCTGCAGATAATCGACGGAAAGCCTCGTCAGCGTTCGGAGCTGTTCCTCCGTTTCCACGCCTTCGACGAGAATCTTGCGGTTCATTTCGCGGATCATGCGCACGCTGTTGTCGAGAATAGCGCGGCCGACGTTCCCCTTCTCCGCACTCCAGAGAATGTTCTTGTCGATCTTTATCATATCGAAATCAAGGGCGAAGACCGACTGCAGATTCGAGTAGCCGACGCCGTAATCGCCCATCGCGAACGTGAACCCGGCGCTTTTCAGGTCGCGGATTACGGCGTCGAGGGCGTCGTAATCATCGGGCGCCACCGATTCGGTGATCTCGAAATTGATTTTTGAAGGTTCGACGCCGAAGCGGGAGACGATGCTCTTCACACGGCGAGCAAAGCCCGGCTGCACACACTGGAGCGTTGAAAGATTTACGCTGATACCCGTCAGGTACAGCTCGTCTGGGATGCCGGCAGCGAGAAACATACAGACCTCTTCCAGCACATAATCGCCGAGCGCGTCGATGAGTCCCGTGCGCTCCGCGATCGGAATGAATTCCGCTGGCGGTACGCTGCCGAGCACCGGATCGCGCAGCCGGAGCAGGGCCTCCGCACTTTTTATGCGCAGCGACGGCGACTCAAGAATCGGCTGATAATAGACCTCGAACAAATTCCCGTCCAGTCCGCGGTGCAGCGCGCGCTCGACCTCGAGTCGGCGCAGGAGATAGCTGAGGTCGCGGCCGGACAATACCTTTTTCCCGTCCTTGGCCGGAATCGGGCTGTCCGCCATGAACAGCACGTCGTCGGACGTCGGGAAATCCTTCGGCAGCGCGCCGCGCGTTACCGTAGCATTCAGACGCGTCTCCAGCTTGTCGCCCGTCCATTGCGCGTCGAAGCGGTCGAGAATCTGCGCTGCGATTTCCGTCGCATGGCGTTCGTCGTCCCCGTGGATCAAAATGATATACGTCGACATATTCGCATAGTAAATGCAGTATGGCGGCAAAATCGTCCGCAGATAATCCGCCACCGCGCGCAAAAAAGCCTCCGCCGCCGCCGCGCCCATCACACGATGCACGGACGGCATATCCGTCATGCGCAGGCCGATGACTTGAAAGACCTGATTCGTGGCGATGAAATTTTTCAGGTCGAAAATCAGCGCGCGCCGGTTGTACGTGCCCGTCGCCATATCGAGCCGGTTGTCTTCATTCTCGATGGACAGCATGAGCCCCAGCGCCGCCAAAGCGTCCATGAAAAGCTCGATCTGGACGTCCAGCCAGAGAATCTGTATAAAAATACCGACGGCAACGAGCGCGATGAAAAAAACAAGCGCGTATCGTTTGGCGTCGGTAATTGCGTACCAATATCGGAAAAGATTGAAAAGGCCGATCAGCATATAGAAAAACGCCACGGCGTAAATCATATACGCGCCCCAGTTCCGGCAATACTGGAACGCGTCGTCGTAGTAATACACCCAGTCCGTCAGCGGATTCATCAAAATGACGATTTCCGAGAGAAGGAACGGCGTCGCGCACAAAATCAGCGAGCTGCGGGAAATCCGCCACGCGTTGCCGCAGACGAGCAAGACATAATAGGCGAACATCGGCGACAGCGCGTCGTGGAACACATAGGAAACAAAGCGCGCCGTGTCCGAGATGAAATGCGCCTCCGCCGTGTATCTTCCATCGAAGAAGACGAAGACGATGCTGCTGAGGGCGCAAAAGAGCATAGTTAAAAGAAGCAGGATATAGACCTGGTTTTGCCGCCGCGTGACGCGCCCCTGGATCAACGTGTAGCAAAGACACGAGATGCAGAGCAGCGCAGAGCAAATATAAAAGGAAGAATAATGGAGCGTTGCCATGTCGTCCATAGAATCCGCTTCTTTCGAAAAATCCCCAGTCTTTTCTACCCTTTAATTATGGCAAAAATACCTACAAAAGTCAATGATGAAAAAGTGTAAAAGATATTCATAAAAACAACTGAAAAATACAAATATCCTCTTCCCATGTAACATTTTTTGTGGTATTATACTAGACAGGAAAGGTGTCGAAGGAATCGGCGCCGCATGGAAGAACGGGCACAACAAGGGAGTGGATCAGGATGTCGATGGTAGTAAGGAACAACCTGTCGGCGGTCAATACGCTGAACACGCTGAACAGGAACCACACCGCGCTGGCGAAGAGTCTCCAGACGGTCTCGTCGGGTATGCGCATCAACAGCGCGAAGGACGACACGTCGGGCTACGCCATCTCGGAGCGTATGCGCGTGCAGATTCGTTCGCTCAATCAGGACAATCAGAACACGCAGAACGGCCACAGTATGATGAAGGTCGCCGAAGGCGCCGTACAGAGTACCGTGGATATCTTGAAGACCTTGAAAGAAAAGGTCATCAACGCGGCGAACGACACGAATACGGACTCCGACCGCGCGCAGATTCAGAAAGAACTGAACCAGAGCATTGATCAGATCAACGACAATGCGAACGTAACATATAATGGAAAGTATCTCGTCGACGGCTCGAAGAACAGCAAGGGCATTGCGACCTATACGTCGCTGACGAATTACAGTCTGCATGAAACCACGGGCGGCGGTACGACGCTGACGGACTTGAAAGACCGTAACGGCGAGAATCTCGGAATCCTGTCCACGGATATGGTTACCGTGTCGTATGTGCAGAACGGCAAGACGCATACGGGCTCATATACGGTCGGGGATACTTCTTTGCAGAATATTTTCCAAGAAGCGGAAAATCTCGACCGAAGCAGCTATACCTTTGCAGATCGCTATAATACAGCGATGGCGAAGACAATGGGCGTTGACGATCCGGGCGAGGCCGCGACGCAAGCTGCAGCTGCTCGCGCTTATGTTGGAACGACTGCTGGAGTCGCAACATCTGCGGCGGGATTAAATACGACATATGGTGCCTATTTGAGAGCCGCGCAAGAGGCTCGCGATGCTTATAGAAATGCGATTGCAAATTACAATTCACTTCCTGGGGTGACTACCCCACAAACTGCGGGCCTCCTTTCAACGGCGGCGAACAATTTTAGTGATTTGTGCGCTAATAATGAAGGAATTGCCGGAACTGGATGTGCTGCCCCTTCGACTTTGGCTGGAAACACGCAGATTAGTGCGGTGATTACGAACGATTCATATGGGGATAATGTCTTGCCATCTTATATCACTGCCTATAAAGACGCGTATGACGCATTGAATGATTTTGTTACTCAGCATCCCTTAAGTGGTGTGTCCATGCCGGATCACCCCGACATTAGCTTACTTGGCGAACATTATTCGCAAACCTATGACAATTCTACTTACAATGATTACGCATTAAGTGCCACGGCCGTTGCCAATGAGGCGGCGAACATCGCAAATTCCCTGACGGGGCCGTGTGTGCTTTCCGACTCGAAGGTTGGCGTCTCAAAGGCCGATGAAGTCATCGAAACGTCGAACCGTGAAAAGGCCGTCACAGTCATGGCGGACAGTTCCGGTATTGACGGTCAGATTTCCGGCTTTACCGTCTGCGTTACCGATAAGAACGGCAATATCAAGAAGTCGGTCAACGCAAAGCTCGACGCATGGGAAGAATCCATTCGTGCCGAGAACAAATCGGACGATAATGCGGTTGTGCTCCATATCGGGACAAAAGCCAACCAAGCAATCAAGATCGGTTTGACCGATATGCGGGCGCGGGCGCTGGGACTGCAAGCTGACGACGGCACGACGCTGAACGTCTCGACGCAGGAGAAAGCCAACGCGGCGATCAACGTGCTGGACAACGCGCTGAAAAAAGCCCTCGACCAACAGACCACCATCGGCTCCATCGAGAGCCGCCTCGGATATACCTCGACGAACCTGACGACGGCGATCGAGAACGTCACCGCGTCGGAAAGCACGATCCGCGACGCCGATATGGCGCTGGCCATGACCGAATACACGAAGAACAACATCCTCGCGCAGTCGTCCCAGGCCATGCTCGCGCAGGCGAATCAGAGCAACAATCAAGTCTTGTCCTTGCTGCGTTAGCCCACACACGCAGCAATCGTAATCCCTCGTTTCCGTTTTTGTCGTCCTCCTTTCTGGAAAGCCGCCGCGCCCCTCCGCGCGGCGGCTTTTCTGTGTCGGGGCCGAGTGAAGCGAAAGGCGAGTCCGACGTCTATTTCCTGTGTGAGAGGACATTTCTTTTTTTCTTGACACTTAAAGGGCCGTAACCTATAATATTTTTCATGCGGGGCTTGTGCCGCGCGGTGATATTTTGAGGAGGGGTATGTATGAAATTCGGGAAGAAGGGGCGCATGGCGGCGCTTCTCGCGGGCGTCATGATGCTCGGCGGCGTTTTGACCGGCTGCGGCGGCGGCGCAGCCGGAGACAAGAAGGCGGACGCGAACGAGATCAAGATCGGCGCGAATTTCGAGCTGACGGGCAACGTCGCGAACTACGGCGTTGCGACCTATGAGGGACTCGAGCTCGCGATCGACGAGATCAACGCCGCGGGCGGCATCAACGGCAAGAAAATCAAGCTGGTGAAGGCGGACACGAAGTCCGAGACTTCCGAGGCTGTCAACTCGGCGACGAAACTGATCGCCGACGATAAGGTCAAAGTTCTCGTCGGCCCGGCGACGACGGCTCCGGTTATCGCGGAGACGCAGGTTGCCACCGAGCACAAGATTCCTATCCTGGCGCCGTGCGCGACCAGCGCGAAAGTCACGGTGGACAACGGCAAGGTGCAGCCGTTCGTGTTCCGCAGCTGCTTCATCGACCCGCAACAGGGCGACGTCATGGCGAAGTTTGCGAAAGAAAATCTGAAGGCTACGACGGCGGTCATTTATTTCGATTCCTCGTCCGACTATTCCAAGAGCCTCGCGCAGGTCTTCAAAGAGAAGTTTGAAGCGGCGGGCGGCAAGGTCTTGATGGAAGAGGCTTTCGTACAGAAGGATCAGGATTTCAAGGCGACGCTGACGAAGCTGAAGACGGCGAACGCGCAGGTCATGTTCGTTCCGGCGTATTATGAAGAAGTCGGCAAGATCGTGAAGCAGGCGCGCGAGCTCGGC
>CACZOL010000107.1 GCA_902782705.1 uncultured Selenomonadaceae bacterium | reverse complement strand
GCGTATTGCTTTTATGACTTCGCTCCATCGTCCATACCTATCATACAACTTTGTGATAAGGTCGTACTGTCTCAAAATTTTATGTTTGAGGCTCTTTCTCCAACGTTCCCGCCGTTTCGATTCGGCAATGGCGCGGAAATCCCGTGCGTTCAGTTCTTGTGCGTGTGTATATTCGTGGTTTACTACTATACGTATGGCCGCAAGCAAGGCTCTATCATTATATTCGTCGCGGTTATCCCGCGCGAGATTGTTAGCCGCACGGCGTTCGGCGCTTTCTTCTTCTGTCGAGACTTTAACGGTTTGGACGGCTTGCCGCCAAATAGACATTACAAGCCGCCGTTTCTCTCCGCCGAGGCGGGAATAATAAACAAGCAAATCCCGCTTTCCCGTTGTGGTCAAACCCGCGACGGATTGAAGATCTTTCCATGTGATAAGCCGAAAAGGATCGGGCTGGTATTCTTTCATGTTGGTCTCTCCTTTCGTAATCTAAAAGGCGATGCCGTAGGCTTCGCTATGCCCGAAGGGCTGGGACGGCGAAGCCGTCCCTATGCGACGATGACGGCTTTGCCGTCTTGGTTGCCGCTTTTTTCGGCGGAGCCGTCGCCCGAAGGGCAGAGGGCGGAGCCGTGCCGAAGGCCGAGGCTCCCGAAGGGGACTTCGGTTTCCTTCGGCGTTTCCTTTTTGTTTTTTGCGCGGAGGGCGAAAGTGGCGGAGGAAATCGCGCCGTTTCGCCTGTTGCGCTCCGTGTCTATGCTAATAGACACGGAGCGCGGGACCCGCGCGAAGTTCACGAACCACGTTATTCCCCGTCCTTTATAAGAATTATAGCAGACAGTTTTCTTTTTATGAAATTTTAAGCCATTCTTCGAGGTCGATTATTTTACGGGTATGGAAGAATATTATTTTAAATTTGACTTCAGAAATCTAACGGTCTAAGATAGAGATGCCCCAGAGGGGAAACCCTCTAATTGGCGTTTGGATCAATATGCCAACGCCAACAAAAAAATAAGTAAAAAAGCGGTAAGTATGAAATTTAATACTAGCCTTTTTGTTTACTAAAAAGGCGACGAGAGAGGATTTTATCCTCGTAAATCGGCGTAACCGCGCCGAAATTATCGCGCTATGCGCGCGGATTACCCCAGAACCGAAAAAAGGCCCGAAAACTTATCTTTACAAAGAGGTCCGACCAAACCTCACCCAAGACCGCTCTTAACCCTTCATAGGCCCGAAGCCGTGTTTTTGGGATTTGACCAATCCTGTGTATCAACGTAACACCGCCGATTGTCGGCGGTGTTACGTTGTGATTAATAGGCGTGCCAATGCCTTTGGACGTTTATCCTGTGGCAAGGATAGACAAACAAAGGGCTTTCATTGGCGGGTGTATGGAAATCTTGCTTCCATACCATGATAGAGCCATTACCCCTCGCGCGAAGTGTCGCGGGGCATATAAATCTTAACCCATGCCGCAAGAACAGGGGCTTAAATGCCTTTGTACGCCTGAACATTCGTGGCGATTGTCGCCGCAAAATGATTTGAGGATGTAGAAATAGGGGCGTTTATCATGGGAAAATTGGTCAACGATGAAACTGTCCTTAACACTTCAAGCGGACACAATCGCGCGAGCCTTGAGCTTGCGCCGCTTTCGGGAAACCAAACCTCACGGATTACCCATCTAATTGACAAAATGCTTGTTGATACGAATAATAAAGCGTGTCAGCACCACGGAGAAAGCCGCCACGAGCAGAAAGCAAATCGTGCCGCGCAAGGCGCGAAAGGCTCCCACGAGCTCAACGCGGGAACCTCGAAATCTGAGAAAACCGAGGATAGTTATAAATCTAAAATGTTCGGCTTGCTGAATTGGGCCTATCAAACTCATGGAATAAAAGACCCGTTCCAAGTCCGCGCCGATCATATTAAAGAATTCTGCGGTCGTCTGATTGATAATGGTTATTCGCGCAACGGCTTTGAAGGGTATGTAAAAGCCTTTTCATTTTTTGAAGGGGTTCTGGAACAATATTCCAAAGTCCACGGCGGCAAATCCTCCCCAAATTGGCAACTGCAAGAAGTTCGGTCTTGGAGCACGGTAGCGATAGACAAAGAACACCACAGAGCCTATGCAAACCCCGAAGCAATCATAAAAGAATTAAACAGTGCTTCTTATATATCAGCGAGGCTGCAATATGATTGTGGCTTGCGCGTCGCTGACGCCACTTTTGTTAAAGGCGAGAATTGGGATTCGGAAAAAGGTGTAGGAAAGGCGAATTCTAAAGGTGGTCAAATTAAGTATTTTCGACCTCCTCCAGATGTCGCCGCACAAATCACGGCGGCGATAAAGGACCACGGGTTCTTTAAGATTGATCAAGACCAGTACAGGCGGGAACTTCGCGCGGCGGTGAGTCGCGCTGGCGAAGTATGGGAATCTACTCACGGTCTCCGTTGCGCGGCGGCGGAAAGATATATGCTTGCTTGCAAGGCGCAGGGCATGTCGTATAAAACCGCCCTGCATAAGACAGGAGAGTTTTTGGGACACCATCGAGGTCTTGATGAAGTCACAAAGACTTATGTATCCGGCGTGGCGCCTTGGTAGCAATGCCGATAGCTACCGCCGCCGTTGGTTGCTTCGACACTTTGTGCGTCACAAACAATAAAGCCGTCCAACCTGCTGGACGGCATTGATTGTCAGAAGGATGCCACTTGGCGCCCGTAACGGAGTGGAGTGAAGCGGAACGAAGAGAAGGGCGGTAGGTGGCCATACCCCCGTGCGGAACACGCTCGAATTTTAGTGGAGTGAAGCGAAACGCTTTTCGAGGGGGTCCCGCACCCGCGCGAGGGATTGTAACCGTAGGCGGAGACGCGGCGCGGCTCCGTCCCGTAGCGACCCCGCGCGAAGGGATAAAGCCCGGTCCGGCTTTGCCGGACGCGCCCAAAATAGTGATAAAAATATGTGAAGGAAAAGGAAATAGAAAAGCGGCAAGTCGTCAATGAAGGACGAAATGCGGTATTGGTATGAGAGTCGTTTTTGGCTGAAGACCTTGTGTTCCAATTCCAAGTGTCGAATTGCTTCTTTCGTTACACTAAAATTGAAAATGAAACTCAAGTAACCCGACGCAAAATCGTAAGAAAAACGTAATGAGAACCCCGGAAAAGGTAAATTTTCGGTGTTTTTTTTGCACATTTTATCTTGAGAGAGCCTATATAATCAAGGGGAGCTTTTTTGAAAAATTGGTTGCGATACACGTGAAACAATCGAACGTATATTTTTATGTTTCACGTGCAACATGCAAGGGAACACCGAATTTGACTTAATCGTTGTTTCCTTAAACATGCAGCGCTTCTTTTGCCAATTTCACCGCAGCCACACCGTCGGGGGCGTAGAGGTCGGCACCGGCTTCCTTTGCGTATTCCGGGGTCACTGCTGCGCCTCCGGCCATGACTTTCGCAGTGATGCCGTCAGCCTTCAATGCCTCGACCACTGTTTCGATCTCGGTCATGGTGGTGGTCATCAGCGCACAGAGTCCGACAATGTCGGCGCGGTTCAGCTTTGCGGCTTCAACGATGGCTTGGGCGGGAACATCCTTACCAAGGTCGATCAGCTTGAAACCGGAATTTTGCAGAAGCGCAGCGACGATGTTCTTGCCAAGGTCGTGCACGTCGCCTTTGACAGTGGCGAGTACGACGGTGCCGAGAGTTTTCGTTTCAGCGGCGGGCAAAAGCTCTTTGAGCTTAGCGAATGCTTCGCGCATGGCTTCTGCGGAAAGGAGCACCTGCGGCAAAAAAACGCGGCCCGCGCCAAAGTCGACGCCGATTTCGTTCATCGCTGCAGTCAGCGCTTTTTCTGTAATCTCGTTCGGGTCGAGATTTTCCTCGACGGCGCGGGTAATCAGCTCCGGCATCCGCTCTTTTTCACCGCGAATGACAGCGGCCTTGATGGCGGCGAGCGCGTCCATGTCTTCTTCTTTCATGGTCGCGGCAGTTTTCGGAGCGGCAAGGTTCGAGGCGTTTTGGCTGTACGCGCGGCCGTTCGGGTCTTTGCCGAGCAACGCGGCGGCCGCAGACAGCGCGTTCTGCATCGCGTCGTCGTAAGGGTTCATGATCGGCGCGTCAAGCCCCGCCGCAAGGCACATGGAAAAGAAGGTGCTGTTGATCAGCGGACGGTTCGGAAGGCCGAAGGAAATGTTGCTGAGGCCCATGGTCGTCGGATAGCCGAAGCGTTCGCGATAAAGGCGCAGGGTGTCGAGGGTTTCTTTGGCCGCGTCGGTCTCGGCGGCGATGGTCAGGACAAGGGCGTCCAATAAAAAGTCGCCGTCTTTGAGGCCCGCTTCTTTCGCCGCGTCAAGAATCGTTTGTACGGCTTCCACACGTTCTTTTGCCGTTTTCGGCACGCCGTCCTTTGTGATCGGCAGACAGAGGATCGCCGCGCCGTATTTTTTTGCCAAAGGCAAAAAGGTCTTGAGACGTTCCGGTTCGGCGCTGACGGAGTTAATCAAAGCGCGTCCGGGATAGACGCGAAGTCCGGCTTCAAGCGCAGCGGCGTCACTGGTGTCAATGGCGAGCGGCGCTGCGGTAATCTGTGCGATTTCCATGACGGCGCGGCGCATGGCGGCGGCTTGATCGATACCGCCGACGCCCATATTGACGTCCAGGATGCGTGCGCCGGCTTTGACCTGATCCAGCGCTTCCTTTTTGACCGACAGCAGCGAGCCGTCTTTGATTTCGGCGGCGAGTTTTTTACGTCCTGTCGGGTTGATTCGCTCGCCGATCAATACCGTCGGCAGGCTCTTATCGATGATGATGGTTTGCGAACGGCTGGCGAGACGCAGGATGTGCGGCGCGGCAGGGCGCACGGGTGCCGGCGAGGCCTTTGCGGCCTCGGCGATAGCGCGGATATGTGCAGGCGTCGTACCGCAGCAGCCGCCGATAAATGTGGCGCCTGCCGCGATCAGCTTCGGCGCCCAGTGCGCGAAGTCTTCCGGCGTCATCGGGAAAATCGTCTTGCCGTCGACAAATTGCGGAAGCCCTGCATTCGGCTGCACGACGACGGGTTTTTCTGTGCTTTTTGCGAGTTGCTCCACAACAGGAAGAAGCTCAACCGGACCGAGCGAGCAGTTGACGCCGATGACGTCCGCGCCCATGGCGTCCAGCACCGTGGCCGCCGTTTCCGGGTCGGTGCCCGTGACGGTGCGTCCGTCCTCGCTGTAACTCATCTGGCAGATTACGGGCAGTTTTGAAGCGTCTTTCGCCGCGAGCAGCGCTGCACGCATTTCTTGGAGATCTATGGATGTTTCGATGATGATATAGTCCGCGCCGGCGTCGGCAAGTGCCTTTGCCTGCTCGAAATAGGCGTCGTAAGCGGTCTCGAAGCCGAGGTCGCCCAGCGGCTCGATGAATCGTCCCGTCGGGCCAAGGTCGCCCGCGATCTTCGCGCGTCCGTTGGCGGCGCGTTTTGCGGCCTGTACCGCCGCCGCGTTGATTTCGGCGACGCGGTTTTCAAGACCATAGTGAGCGAGCTTTAGGGAAGTCGCGCCGAATGTGTTTGTCGTGATGATGGTCGAACCTGCTTCGATATAGGCGCGATGAATCGCTTCGATCATCTCCGGGCGTTCGACGTTCACCAGCTCCGGGCATTCTCCGGGTTTCAGGCCCGAGGCTTGCAGCATCGTGCCGGTCGCGCCGTCAAAAATCTCTATCATGATGTTGCTCCTTTATATAACAATTGCCTTCCTATTGTATCATGTTACCATGTGCGACACAAATAAAAAAGGGCGCGGGATTCATTTGCGCGTTTGCAGGAGAAAAGATAAAAATATAGAATATATTGTTAGATATGTACTGCCAATGAAAAATGGTGGTCGAGATAGAAAGGAACGATGGCGATGCAGGAGAACAGGGTGCGCTTTGAGAATTTGCCGAAGAGCGTTCAGGATCGGCTTGTCTCAGTTTACGGGCCGCAGCCGCAGAAGGGCTACTCGTCTCATAGGATTGCGTATGTCCGCGGATTGACGCCGTATGAGGCTTGGTTCTTCGGGAAGGGAAATTTTTTATCTCCGAGCTTTTTGACGCAGACGGTCTATAAACTGAAAGGTACGCTTTCGCCGCTCAGATTCACCCGCTCGCTCCGTGATTTGGACGTGCAGGAGGACGTGCTCAGGACGAACTATTGCACCGTAGGCGATCAGATTTTGGCGGTGGTGGCGACAGACCGGAAAAACGCGGAAATGGTCATTTACAACAATTTACAGGGACGCGCGTCGGATGAGATCAATGCTATGCTGCGTAAATCCGCCGCGGCGGCTCTTCGCTATCCCTTTGACGTGAGAAAAGGCGGACTGCTCCGGATTTTCGTTTTCCACACGGGCAGGGACGAATACGCGGTGTTGGTGACGGCGGCGCAGATCATCATGGATCGCTTCGACGTCCGTTCCGTCTTCCGTGCAGCATTGGGGCTGCCGGAAAAAGAGCGCCGCGTCGAGACGCCGATCCTCCGCAATGTGCAAATGGAAACAAAGATATATGAGTACTGGAAAAATCTGCTGGCAGCGCCCCCTGCTCCCGCGCCTTTGCCGTGGGAGCTTGAAGACGTGCCGGCGCATCCGTATAAGCAACGAGCTTGTCGTGCCGTATTCCCCAGTGGTATTTTCACCGACCTGATGAAAGAGGCGCAGGGAAATCGTTTGATGTTGATGGCGTTTTTGGCTACCGCATGGGGATTGCTGCTCCAGATTGAAGGGCGGCGCAAAGACCTTTGCTTCTGCCTGATCGCTCCTAACCGAATCGATCAAGAAAACAGCGCTTGGAGTCCGCTCAATATGGTGCCCATGCGTCAGACCGTCGACAACGAAGAAGCCGTCGGGGATCTTGTGAAGCGGCAGTTTCAGCAGCTCGTCGTTTCCAAGCCTTACGCTTGCTTTGATTGGGAAAGCTTCGGCAATTTCCTGGGCGGCGGCGGGAAGCCCTTCGACCATTTTCTCGACTTTTATGATTTCCTTTCCGAGGAAAATCCTTATACTGCGCAGCCGGCCGAGCCGGAGGGCAAAATCATCGCCCAGCATTCCTGGGATGCGCAGAGTATGAAACTGAGCCTTTATTTCCGATATACCAAGGCTGCGGCCTCGGTCATATTGATTTATGACGAGGATTCCTTTGGGGCGGGGACGGGCGAGCGCATCGTGAAATCGTACCTCTTGACGCTGCAGCAAATGCTGACGGATCGCTATGAGACCGTGGACACGTTCCGGGAACACCTGCTGGAACGTCTTCTTTCCGAGAAAAAGATCCAAGAGGCTTACGAAGAGGAAGAAAAAGCGCGGCTGCAAAACGCCGTTTCGTCCATTCGCCTGCTGCAAGGCGCGGACGTGGGCACGACGCAGCTTTTCATGCAGGAAGGGACGCTTCGCACCTATTTCGAGGGCGATCGCGTCGAAGGCATGGGACGCGACTTGCTCTTTGTTGCGGAGGGAAAACTGGTTCGCAGCATCGAGGACAGCGACGGCTGGTTCTGTACGCTGGGCATCGTAAAAGAAGGCGCTTGGCTGAACGAGACCGTGATGCTGGAGGAGCGTAAAGCGTCCATCGCCGCCGAAGTCTTGTCTGAACGGGCTACGATATTGGCCATACCTAAAGACGTCATGCAAACCATCTGTGCACAGAATCCAAGTATCTGGAAAAACATTTCCCTGCATGCCATTTCTCAGCTTGAAACCTACCAAAGACTCTGGGCGCAGTCATAAGAAAAAAGCACTCGCTTTGGCGAGTGCTTTTTTGTTTACCCTTATTTCATCGTCTTCAATTCATATGCCCTCGTGCCCAATCCGATCTTTTCCGCGTGGATCAGGGTTTCTTCCCAGTTCACGTGCGGGTTGCTGTCGAGGAAATGGTCGTTTTGCTTTTTCCAGTCGGGCTTTTTGAGGTTGTCGCCGAGCTGGCTGTTTTCGATTGGAGTGGCTTTCAGTGCGGCGTCCACCGAGGCTTGGTCCACCGCCACCGGATCGAAGGAGACGAAGAAGCCGAGGTTCGGCAGGATCGGGCCGTCGTTTTCACCGTGGCAGTCGCAGTTCGGCGAG
>CACZOL010000106.1 GCA_902782705.1 uncultured Selenomonadaceae bacterium | reverse complement strand
TGATTTCGTGAGAAAGTACGAAGTCATATTTATCGTGAGGCCGCTGGAGGACGAGGCGACGGAAGCCGTCATCGGAAAGTTCTCCAAACTGATTGCCAACAACGGCGGCGTCATTGATAAGGAGGATCGCTGGGGCCGGCGCAAGCTTGCCTATCCGATCAAAGACTGCACAGACGGCTACTATTGCCTGTTCTATGTGTCCTGCGAGCCGGACTGCGTGAAAGAATGCGACCGCGTGATGAAGATCACGGACGATGTGCTCAAGCACATGATCGTCAAATCCGAAGGCTTCTCGGAAGAAGAAGCTAAGGCAGCCGCGGAAGAAACGCCGACGGAAGAGTAATACCGCAAGGGAATCGTGAACGATTCCCCGGTCAGGAAGGGGCATTGCCATGAACAAGGTAATATTGATGGGGCGCCTCGCGCGCGATCCCGAAGTTCGCACGACCCAGTCGGGGCGGCAGGTGGCGCGCATGACGATTGCCGTCGACCGGCGCGTAAATCGCGCGAATATCCAGCCCGGGCAGCAGACAGCAGACTTTATCAGTCTCGTCGCTTGGGAGCGCACGGCGGAATTTGCGGGACACTATCTCGCCAAAGGCCGCCAGATTCTCGTAGAGGGCCGTATTCAGACGGGCAGCTATGAAGCGCAGGACGGCACGAAGCGCTATACAACAGACGTTATCGCTGAACGCATCGAGTTTGCCGACTCTCGCCCGCAGGGCGAAGGCGGTATGGACGGCGGATACGCACCGCGCGCTGCCGCTCCCGCAGCTCAGCCTTCGGCTCCGTCTTTCGACAATGCTTCGGTAACTGACGATGATATTCCGTTTTGAAGGAGGAATGAATCGTGATCAGACGTGACAGAAGCCGCCGCCCGCGCAAAAAGGTTTGCACCTTCTGCGTGGACAAGGTGGATCACATCGACTACAAAGATGCAGGCAAACTGCGCCGGTTCATTACGGAGCGTGGAAAGATTCTTCCGCGCCGTATTTCCGGAAACTGCGCCAAGCATCAGCGCCAAGTGACGGTCGCCATCAAGCGTGCGCGCAACATTGCGCTGCTGCCGTTCACTGCAGAGTAAGAAAAAGCATAAAAAATAAGAACCGCTTTTCAGCGGTTCTTATTTTTTATGCTTTTTCTTCCGGAGCATGATGCTCAATGTTGAGTTTCGGCTCAGGGGGACCAATTGGCGGCGCTTCTGCCGGCGTCTCTGCCGGACGGCCGGAAAGCTCTACGGACACCGCAGGCGTCGCCGGAATCGGCGTCATCAGCGGCGTATCGTCCTGCGGCGGCTCGCCTTCGTCTTTCGGCTTCTCGCTGATCTTCCCTTTCGTCATCAGCTCGTCCAGCTCCGCCGCGTCAAGCGTCTCGCGTTCCATCAGTGCCTCGGCAATCAAATGCAGCTTATCGATGTTGTCCGTGAGGAGCTTTCTGCATTCCTCATAAGCGTCTTCGACGTAACGGCGGACTTCCTTGTCGATCTCGGCGGCGACTTCTTCCGAATAGTTGCGCTGATTGTTGAAATCGCGCCCCAGGAAGACCTGATGGTCTCGTCCTTCGCCGTAAGTCACCGGGCCGAGCACATTGCTCATGCCGTACTGCGTAATCATGCTGCGGACGATCTGCGTCGCGCGCTGAATGTCGCTGGATGCGCCCGTGCTGATCTCGCCCAGCACGACTTCCTCCGCGACGCGCCCGCCCAAAAGGGTTTTGAGACGGTCGAGAAGCTCTCCCCGCGTCTCGTAAGAACGATCTTCTTTCGGCAGCATCAGCGTATAGCCGCCCGCGCGCCCGCGCGGAATGATCGTCACTTTGTGTACGGGATCGGCGTTCGGCAAAAGAAGTCCGACAAGGGTATGTCCGCCTTCATGATACGCCGTCAGCCGTTTTTCTTTGTCGCTCATAACGTGGGAACGACGCTCCGGCCCCGCCATGACGCGCTCGATGGATTCCTCCATCGCTTCCATCGTGATGGTCTTTTTGTTCCGCCGCGCAGAAAGAAGGGCGGCTTCGTTGACAAGATTGGAAAGATCCGCGCCCGTAAAGCCCGGCGTGCGCCGTGCCAAAATATCCAAGTCGGCGTCTTCATCCACGGGCTTTCCTTTCGTGTGGACTTTCAGGATTGCGAGCCGTCCGCGCACGTCCGGCTTATCGACGACAATCTGCCGGTCGAAACGGCCCGGACGCAGCAGCGCCGGATCGAGAATATCGGGACGATTCGTCGCGGCGATGATGATAATACCCTCGTTCGCCGCAAATCCGTCCATTTCGACGAGGAGCTGATTCAGCGTCTGCTCACGCTCGTCATGACCGCCGCCGACGCCGGCACCGCGCTGGCGCCCCACGGCGTCGATTTCGTCAATGAATACGATACAAGGCGCGTTACGCTTCGCCTGTTCAAAAAGGTCACGCACTCGGGACGCGCCGACGCCGACGAACATTTCGACAAAGTCGGAGCCACTGATGCTGAAGAACGGCACGCCCGCCTCTCCTGCAACGGCACGTGCGAGCAGCGTCTTGCCCGTGCCGGGGGGACCGAAAAGCAGTACGCCTTTCGGAATGCGCGCGCCAAGGTCGTTGAACTTTTTCGGCTGACGCAGGAACTCGACGACTTCTTCCAGTTCCTGTTTCGCCTCGTCCGCGCCCGCGACGTCGCCGAAGTTCACTTTTACTTTATCGCCGCTGCTCATGCGCGCATGGCTGCGCCCGAAGGACATCATACGTCCGCCGCCGCCCTGCGTCTGCTGCATGACAAAAAACCAGACGCCGACGAGTAAAAGGATCGGCAATACCGAGGAGAGAATCGCCGTCCACCACGGAGGCTCCGGCGGATTCTTCGCACGAATCTCGACCTTTTTGTCCTGCAGCCTTTGCAGAAGCGTCGCGTCGTCGTTCGGCGCGTCCGGCGTCACCGTCACGAACTCCGTTCCGTCCGTCAGCACGCCCTCGATGACGTTGTTCATCAGTGTGACCTTCGCCACCTCGCCCTTATCTACTTGCTGCAGAAACGCGGAGTAGCCCATTTCCTGCTTCGTCGTGGTCTTGACGGAGAAATAGTCAATAAACGTGATGGCAATGAAGATAATCAGCAGGTAAAAACCTATATTTCGCATAAATCGGTTCAACGATCTTGTCCCCCTTCCCCGTTTGGGGAAAATTCGACGCAAAAAACGTTCTTTATATTATATCATTAATAGGGAATTCACACAATCAGGAATAAATCTCCGGCTTCAAGATACCGATACAGGGAAGGTTCCTGTATTGCTCCGCATAGTCGAGCCCATAGCCGACGAGGAACTCATCCGGTACTTCCCATCCGCAGTAGTCGATTTTCACCTCGACCTCCCGCCGCGCCAGCTTCGACAGCAGCGCACATAGTTTCAAACTGGCCGGTTTTCGCGTTTTGAGCATCTCAAAAAGATTGCTCATCGTAATACCGGAATCGATGATGTCCTCGCAGATAATCACATGACGGCCACGGATATCCGCATCGGCGTCCTTGCGAATCCTGACCGTACCGCTGGACTTCGTGCCTGCTCCGTAACTCGACACGATCATGAAATCAAGCTGCATGGGCGTATTGATGTGACGGATGATATCCGTCGTAAACGTGGCCGCGCCTTTCAAGATGCCGATGACAACCGGATTTTTCCCTTCATAGTCCCGCGTGATCTCCGCGCCCAACTCTGCGACCCGCTTTGCAATCTGCTCTTCCGTGAAAAGCACGCTTGTCAGATCATCTGTCATCATCTTTGTTTCTCCCCTTCCCATATTCTCCGACTTCGCTTCGTCCTTCTTCGTCCCATATCATGCGAAACGCGACAGCACGCCGCGTTTCTTTAGACGTCAGCGCGACCGCTGCACGCCGAACGCCGCCAATCCAAAATATCTCGCCGTCTGCCGTAAAGATCGGCACGCGCTCCCGAAATGCGCGCGGCACCTTGCGGTCGATCAAAAGCGACTTGACCTTTTGCCGCCCGCCGCTTTCCAGCAAAAATGAATCTCCTTGTCTGCGGGGCCGCACAACGATCGGTAATCGGAGCACGTCCGCGTCGGCGACGGCGACCTGCGCATCAGACGACGTCTCCCTTTCTTCCCATGGGGAGGCGACAACCGTCAGCCCGATGGCGTCAATCCGCGTCGCCCCCGAGATTTTGAGCGGCGTCTCGCCCCAGTCGCCGGCACGCTCCTCCTCGCGCTTCAAAACCATCGCGTCGTATCGGCACTCGGCGAAAAAACCGTCGGGCAGCGTCAGCCGCTTACCCGTTTCGCCGTCGCAAAAAAGCGCGTCCATCGCTTCGTACTGGGGGGAAAAGAGCGCCTGCCGAAGTCCCGATTCTTCCGCCCAGCGGCGCAAGAGCGCCTTTCGGACGGCGGCCGATTGCTTGCGGTAAATCTCCCGACGGATATGCCATTCTCCGTCCTGTTCATCCGCCGCTTCGCCCCAGACCGCATTCGCCGTTTCCCACAGGAAATCGGCAAGCTCTGCTTCGGCCTCGGCCATACGGCAAAGCGCGACCTCCGCCGACGGGCTGTATCGGCGAAGAGCAGGCAAAACTTCCAGCCTTATCCGATTGCGCGCCGCATCGAGCAAGAAGTTCGTCTCATCCGTTCTTGGCGTCAAACCTTTGTCCCGGCAATATATTTCGATCTCCGCTCGCGTAACGCAGAGCAGAGGACGAATCCGCATGCCTGCGCGCGGTCGGACGCCCGCGAGGCCGTCGACGCCGCTGCCGCGCAAAAGGTGCATCAACACGGTTTCCGCTTGATCGCCCGCATGGTGACCGGTCGCGATCAACGCGCCTTCTCCCATTTCCCGCGCCGTTTTTTCCAAAAACGCGTATCTGCGCTCCCGCGCCGCCGTTTCCAATGAAAGATGTGCGCAACGCGCAAAAGCAGGCACGTCTTCATGCACGATGCTGAACGGCACGCCGTGCGCCTCTGCAAAGTCGCGCACAAACGCAGCGTCCGCTTCAGAAGCCGCACCGCGTATGCCGTGCTCGAAATGCGCAATCCGAAGCTCCAGTCCCCATTTCCCCCGCATCGCCAAAAGCACCGAAGCCAATGTCAGGGAATCCGGTCCGCCCGAGCAGGCGACGACGATGCGGCTGCCCGGCGAAAAAATATGATGCCGCCGCACGAACGTCTCGACGCGTCTTTCCAGCTCCATCGTCATTCCCTTCTTACAATCAGAAAAAGCACCCTTTGCAGAGTGCTTTGCTTCTTTGATTTCAGCCCGAACGTCTGGAGCCGCGGCCTCCGCGCTTGGAATCCGTTTTCCTGCGGAGATCGGTCAGCCGCTCGTCGCTGTCCTTCAAAAACTTGGACAGTTTATCCTCGAAAGAAACGGGACCCGACGGAAACCTCCCTGCCGGCTTGCCGCCGCGAAAATCAGTTCCGATGGGACGGCGCTGCGGGC
The DNA here is from genome assembly GCA_902782705.1 of uncultured Selenomonadaceae bacterium. Classification (GTDB taxonomy): domain Bacteria; phylum Bacillota; class Negativicutes; order Selenomonadales; family Selenomonadaceae; genus RUG12372. The sequence goes on along the minus strand of CACZOL010000106.1, from coordinate 3,428 downwards.
GCTGAAACGACTGTGCGGGCGCTCCCGCTCCGACGGGAGCTGCCTCCGGCTTTTTCGGCTGCAAACGCTTAATTGAGAGGCCAATCTTGCCGTGGTCGTCCACGTTCAGAATCTTGACCTTGACTTTCTGCCCCACCTTCAAAAAATCTTTCACGTCGTTTACGTAAACGTCCGCAACCTCTGAAATATGGACCAGTCCCACCTTTCCGTCCGCCAGATCGACAAACGCGCCAAACTTTGTGATGCCGGTAACCGTACCTTCCACCACGCCGCCAACTTCAATTGACAAAACCCGTTCCTCCCTAAATGATTATAAAATTTGTTTCATTATACTCTCGCCGATTTATCCCTGTCAAGGAAGCGATACGGCGAATCCGCCGTCATTTCGCAGGCGCGATATACGGCATTTCGCCGTGCCTCGTCATGCCAAGCTCCTCGCGCGCGACTTTCTCGATATACTCCGGTTTCTCCAGCCCGGCGCGCTCCTCTTTCAGCGCTTCATTACGCGCGCGCGCCTCTTCGAGCCGCGTGACCGCCACTGCGCGGTCGTCCGCAACCTCATTCAGATGCGCTTGCTGCGTACAAAACGTATAGCCAAACCAAATGAGACAAATCGCTACGATAATGGCGAAAATGCTCGGCATACTGCCGCCACGCTTTCCCTCCATCCATTTCGCCTCGCTTTCCTCATCGGTTTTATAACGCATTTGATTCAACACATTTCAATAATACTAAGAAATTCGTTTGCTTGCAAGGAAAAATCGAAAATTCCTCCAAGAATTCTATTATTTTTCCGCAAACTGGAAATAATCGGTATTGACAATCCGCCGAAAAACCGAATTGCAGGACTTGCAATGGAAGCGATCCCAAACGTCCTCCATAACCGCTTTCCCGTCTTCGAGATGCACAGCCCCGCCCTCGATATAATCCATCATCTCTCCGCAGCGCGGGCATCGGCATTGACCGTTCTTATCACGCTTCAGCATCATCGGCGTAAGATCGCCCGTCGAAAGCACCTTGGGCTTCGCGCGCTTCTTTTTGGCGGGCGGTTTGTCTTCTTCCTGCTGCGGATACGGCAAATAAAAGCCAGACGTCAAAACTTCCCGGTAAAACACGCCGCAGGTGTCGCACTCGTACTTCGGCTTGATATTCTCCATATCCAGCTTGCCGTCCACGACACGCACCGCGCCGCCTTCTACGAAACGGAAACGATTGCCGCAAGTCGGACAAGTCTCGTTTCCTTTGGGCTCTTTCGGCAGTGCGATCGGCCCCTTGCCCGCGGGCGGCGGGCCCTCTTTCCCGCTGGAATTTCCCGCCGTCGTCGACGCGGATATGACGATCCTGTCCTCTTCCTGTTGCGGATACGGCAGATAAAAGCCGGAGGACAACACTTCGCGGTAAAATACGCCGCAAGTATCGCACTCATACTTCGGCTTGATATTTTCCATATCCAGCTTGCCGTCCACGACGCGGACCGCGCCGCCCTCGACAAAACGAAAGAGATGACCGCAGACCGGACATTTCTCTTTCCCCGTCGGCTCTTTGGGCAAAGCAATCGGGCCTTTGCCCGGCGGCTTTTCCGGCTCTTTCGGCGGAGGAGGCGGCGCATCCTCGCTTTTCATTTCCGTCGCGAGCGGTGAGCTCTCGTCCAGCGGGAACACGTCGTAGTAGTCCGTCGTCAATACCGCGCGAAAAAACACCTTGCAAGCATCGCAGATATAGCGCGGTTTGTAATTGTCCATGTCAAGCTGGCCGCCCACTACGGCAACGGCTTCCCCGTCCTTAAAACGGAGGGGCTTCCCACACATAGGGCACGCGAACCCGCCATCTTCCCGCTTTTCCAGCTTCCTCAACGTCATAGTCTCACCTAAGCGTTCAATATATCCATAAAAGGTCTAGACGAAAAATCTTGTCATTAATCTAATATTCGCGACGCGAAAAAAAATCCCTGCCGCTTTTCTCTTCCTTCGCGAATTTTTTTCAAGTCGAATTCAGTTCACGTATGTCGCGCCGCTGATTTTCCTTCGGTCGCGAAAGTGCTCGAATTCTTCCGAGAAACACACCGCAACGTCGCGCGCCGCATACGGCTTTTTCATCGCGTGGGCGCTGGCGCGCATTTCTGCCAGCCGCTTAGACGATGAAAGCAAATCGCAGATTGCCTGCTCCAGCTTTTCCTCAGAATTCGCCCAGACCGCAGCGCCGTGCCGCGCGATATAAACGGCATTCTCCGTCTCCGGCCCGGGAATCGGATCGTGCAGGAGCATCGGCAGCTCGGCGGCGAGCGCTTCGCTGATGGTCAACGCGCCAGGCTTCGTGATAATGAAGTCCGACACCGCCATAAACTCGCGTACGCGCTGGGAATAGCCCCAAACGAGAATCGTATGATGCGACGACTGCGCCAGCTTTTCCACGCGCAAACGAAGCGCCTCATTTTTTCCCGCGACCACGAGAATCTGCGTCGGCTCTGTCACCTCGTTCAGTGCGCGGAGCGCCGCATCAAGGCCGCCGATGCCGAGTCCGCCGCCCATCATGAGCACCGTCCGGCGCTCTCTCGACAACCCGAGGCTCTCCAAGATCGCATCACGGTCCTCGCGCTGATGAAATTTCGACGTGACAGGAATCCCCGTCACGAACACTTTTTCCGGCGGAAGCCCCGCCGCGATCAAATCCGTCTTCATTTCCTCCCGCGCAACGAAATAGCAGTCCACGTTCGGATATATCCACATCTGATGCACGGAATAGTCGGTGATGACCGTCGCGTACAAGAATTCCTCAGGGTGACGTTTTTTCCGCCATGAGGCCGCCCCCGCCGGAAACGGGTGGGTGCAGATAATCGCTTCGGGCCTGTATTTCTTGACAAGCGCCGCCACATCGCGGGCTGTAAACGCGGAAATCAGGCTCTGCACCGAAAGCCCTCCCGACCGACCGCCGGTAAAGCGATACATGAGCTCGTACAGATTGGGAATGAAACGCAGCATAAAAAGATAGCACGCTTTCATGAAAGCCGTCGCCCATGAAACGCGCCACATCGTGAAATCTTCCATATATATTTTCGCGTCAGGATATTCTGTTTTCAGCGCGTCGGCCACCGCCTCCGCCGCTTTGATATGACCGGAGCCGATGGAAGCCGCGATAATCAGGAAATGCTTCTCCTTCATCGGCAATCCTCCCATTAAGGAAACACTGAACAAGTCCCTTTCGCCCTTGTCGGTTCTTTTTCCGGCTGTCGTTGTCAATGCCCTCTCGACGTAGCGATGCTACGACTTCGAGGGCCTTTCCTAGACAGCCAAAAAAAGCCCTCGACAAGGCCATAAACCGACTTATTCATTGTTTCCTTGATTATTTTATCACAATCGCCGACGGTATGGCAATCGACGAGAAAGGAAACCGGAAACCGGAAGCCGGGAGCCGGGAACCGACGATTAAGT
>CACZOL010000105.1 GCA_902782705.1 uncultured Selenomonadaceae bacterium | reverse complement strand
GTCCGTCGTGATAAAGCAGAGCATCGTCGCCATATCCGGCTGGATCATGCCGGAGCCTTTCGCAATCGCACCGAAACGGACTTTCTTTCCGCCGATCTCGATTTCTGTCGCGCAGGCTTTTGAGTAAGTGTCCGTAGTAATAATCGCATTGCCCGCGTTGACGCTTCCGTCCTCGGCCAACTCCGCCGCCGCCGCCTTGACGCCCGCCGTGACTTTTTCCATAGGGAGCTGCACGCCGATGACGCCCGTAGACGCAACAATGACTTCGCTCGCCGCACAACCCACCGCGTCCGCTGCCGCCTTCGCCATAGCCCGCGCATTGGCCATGCCCTGCTCGCCGGTGCAGGCGTTGGCACATCCCGCGTTCGCGCAAATCGCATGGGCTTTGCCGCCTTTTACGACTTCTTTCGATACGAAAACGGGAGCTGCCGCCACTTGGTTCTTCGTGAACGTTCCGGCCACCGCCGCCTCTTTCTCGGTGTAAATCAGCGCAAGATCGAGATTCCCGCTCTTCTTGATGCCTGCCTTGACGCCCGCCGCCTTGAAGCCCTGCGGAAACGTCACGCCTTTCTTCTTATGCTCGTCGCTAAACATATCATTTCCTCCTATATCTGTTTTTTTATATTACGGATACATCGGCGCCGCCGTCAGGCCCAGCTTTTCGTCAAAGCCGCAGGCGATGTTGAAGTTCTGTACCGCCTGCCCTGCCGCACCTTTGACGAGATTGTCGATAGCTGAGAGCACGATCACGCGGCCTGTCCGCTCGTCGATGTGCCAGCCGAGATCGCAGAAATTCGAACCGCGCACATATTTCGTCTCAGGATAGGATCCGCGCCCGCGCAAACGGATAAAATACTCATCTTGATACAGCGCGCGGAAAGCCTCATCCACTCTGTCCGCCGTCACGCCCTCCGCAAGCTTCGCATAGCAGGTCGAAAGAATGCCCCGCGACATCGGCACAAGATGCGGCGTAAATTGCAGCGTGATCTGCGCGCCGCAAAGATCGGACAATGCTTGCTCGATCTCCGGCGTATGACGGTGCGCCGCAACGCCATACGCTTTGAAATTATCATAGAGCTCAGGGAAATGATTCGGAAGCTTTGCCGATCGGCCTGCGCCGGACACGCCCGACTTCGCGTCGATTACAATGCTGTCCGTGTCGATCAATCCGTCTTTGACCAGCGGCGCAAGCGCGAGAATGCTCGCCGTCGTGTAGCAGCCCGCATTGCCTATAATCTTCGCGTCCTTGATCGCGCCGCGATACAACTCCGCGAGCCCGTAAACGCGCGTCGCCTCGGGATGGGAATGCTCGATTTTGTACCATCGTTCATAAACCGACGTATCGTGAAAGCGATAGTCTGCGCCGAGATCGATGATTCGCACCGGCGTCTTTTCCAACGCAAGCCCGATTTCCATCGCGTGGCCTGCGGGCAATCCGACGAAGAGAAAATCGCTGTCCCCGCCGATTTCTTCAATATCCTCGATGCTTTCCAACTGCTGATCGAAAAGCCCCGCAAGATGCGGGTAAACTTCTGACAACGGCTTACCCGTGTAACTCTCCGATGTGATATGCACGATGTCCGCTTTCGGGTGTCCCAAAAGCAGCCGCACAAGCTCCGCGCCGGCATAACCCGTCGCGCCGATGATACTAACCCTCATGAAAATTCCTCTCCCCAGAAAAATATTTATAATTATACATTATTCATGTATAAAAATGCAAGAAGTTTTTTCTTCCCACCGCGCCCCTAAATACGTTATAATTATATATCCCTTCAAAGGAGCGAAAAGCATTGATGAAAAACATTCTCCGCCTTTGCGCGGGGTTGATTCTCGTGTTCTTCCTCGGTTTCTTTCTCGCTGGCGGACGCGACGTGCTGCGGCCCGAGACGGTGACGCGCGTCACCGGGTGGGCGACGGAAAGCGTGATGCCAGACCGCGGAAGCTCGCCTTTCCTGCCTCGTGAAAACGCGGACGACGCAGACGGATTCACACGACTGAAACGCATGTTTTTCCTGCGCGACGCCGTCGCCGAGCGCCTGCCTGGCCGCCGTTATGCAACGACGAAGGAACTGCCCGACGCGCTTTTGAAAGCCGTCGTCGCCGTCGAGGACTCCCGCTTTTATTCCCATCTGGGCTTCGACGTCGAAGGTATCGCACGCGCCACGCTCGTCAACCTCCAGCACGGCGAAATCGAAGAAGGCGCAAGCACCATTACGCAGCAATTGGTAAAAAATCTGTTTTTATCGCAGGAGCGCTCGTTTGCGCGCAAGGCCGAAGAGCTGGCGCTTGCCGTTCGGCTGGAGCTCAGTTATTCCAAAGAAGAGATCCTCACGCTGTATCTGAATACCATCTATTTCGGTTCCGGCTATTACGGAATCTATGACGCGGCGCGCGGTTACTTTGACAAAGAGCCCAAAGACCTGACGCTGCCCGAGGCGGCCATGCTAGCGGGGCTGCCAAACGCGCCGTCTGTCTATTCCCCGTACGAGAACTTCCTGCTCGCGAAAAAGCGGCAGTTCGTCGTGCTCGACGCGATGGTGAAAAACGGCATGATTTCCAAAGAACTGGCGGAAAATGCAAAAATCGAACCCATCTATCTCGCGCATTGATACTAATCTTTGGTCAAAAACACGCAAAACAGGGCTTTCACGGGGCCGCTTTCGCGCTCCGTGAAGAGCCCTGTTTTTGTATGGCGCGATTGTTTATCGTCCCGCCGCTTTTTCTTTCTCCCGCTGCGCCTTGCGCTCGGCTTTCTCGCGTTCCTTCTGCTCCGCTTTCGCCGCCTCTTTTTGATTCTTTTTCTGAGACTCGGCGGACCAGTTGAAATTCTTGTAGAATTTCCCGACCATCTCCGTATACGTCTTCACATCGTTCGGATCGTCGCTCTCCATGATAATCTCATAGGAATACAACAGTTCGTTCGTAGCGGCACGATATACGTCGAAGAAAAACACCGTGCGGCGGCTCATCGTAACCGTCGAGACTACATAGGCGTCCGCAAAATCTGACACATTCTGCTCGAAGATCCTTTTCGCCGGACGGCGATCCATCGTGTAGACGTCTTTGCCCGTCCTCTGTCGAATGCCCTGCGCCACCGTATCATACGTAACGATAGTGCCCTTCAGGATTTTCTCACCGGAAGTATTCAAGATCTGAATATACTCTTCCAGCGTCGGCACGCCCTCTTTTGCCGTGTAAAACGGCGCGCCGATTGCAAGCGTCTCCACGTCGGCGATCGTCTGTCCCTCCTGCGGTTTCACCGTCTCCACATACGCCAGCGCCGACGGGCAGGAACCGATCATGAACACGACCGCGAGAATCCACTGAACCCATTTTTTCATTTGAGATGTGCCTCCTTAAATCAATCCGTGCGCTTTGAGCGCCGTTTCCAGCTTTTTCAGGTTTTCCGGCTCCATTTCCGAAAGCGGCAGCCGAAGCGGCCCCGCCGCGTAACCCATAAGACGCATCGCCGTCTTGACCGGAATCGGGTTCGTCTCGCAGAAAAGCGCGTCTGCAAGGTCGGTAAACGCAATCTGAAGCGCCGCCGACTCTTTGACCTTCCCGTCAAAATAAAGCTGGCAAATATCGTGGGTTTCTTTCGGCGCGACGTTCGACAGCACCGAGATAACGCCCATGCCTCCCAACGAAAGAATCGGCACGATCTGGTCGTCGTTGCCCGAATACACCGCGAGCTCGTCGCCCACTGCATAGCGGAGCCGCAAAATGGACGAAAGATCGCCGTTCGCTTCCTTCACCGCGACGATGTTCGGGTGCTTGGAAAGCGCCGCATAGGTCGGCACCTTGATGGAAACGCCGGTGCGCGACGGCACGTCGTACAGAATACACGGAACGTTCACGCTGTCCGCGATTTTCGTGAAATGCTCAATCAGGCCTTTTTGCGTGCATTTATTATAATACGGCGTCACGAGCAGAAGCCCGTCCGCGCCCACCTGCTCCGCATACTGCGAAAGCTGTATCGCATAGGCCGTATCGTTCGAGCCGGTGCCGGCAATGACGGGCACGCGCCCTTTCGTATGCTCCACGGCGAACTTGATTGCTTCTTTGTGTTCCTCATCGCTCATCGTCGCCGCCTCGCCAGTCGTTCCGGCGACAATGATTGCGTCCGTATGCCCCGCAATCTGCACGTCGATCAAACGCCCAAACTCAGGGAAATTGATACCGTCTTCGGTGAACGGCGTGACGATAGCGACGCCCGCCCCTTTGAAAATCAATCGCTTCATGAAGACTTCTCCTTTGCCTTTAAATCCTTTTCATTATATTGCATCCAAGGGTTTATTGCAAACATTTTACTCCATCGCGCGCTCGATACGGCTGAAAATCTTCTCATTCTCGCGCACTTTTTCCTCGCCGCCGAAAACGCAGTATGTGTTCTTCTTCATACATTCGTCGATGACAGGCGCGAGAGCGCGGATTGCGTTCTCGTCCGCGGAAAGCACTTCGTCGCGCTCCC
>CACZOL010000104.1 GCA_902782705.1 uncultured Selenomonadaceae bacterium | reverse complement strand
CCTCGGCTGCCTGCCGCTGGCGGTGGCCACGGGTGCGGGCGCGGGCTCCAGAAACGGCATGGGCATCGCCGTCGTCGGCGGCAGCCTCTGCGCGACGGCCATTGGTATCTTCCTGATTCCTGTTTATTACATCATCGTCGAAAAGATTTCGGATTCGCTGAACAAGAAGCAGAAGGAAATGGTAGACGGGAACATCTGACGATAAAAAGTAAGCGCCGGAAGGGGAATCCTTTCCGGCGTTGTTTTATAGGGGATTCTATTAACCACCGTCGAATTTTGCATAGGGATTTCCTTTCTAATAGGCAGTTAGGCTTGTTTTTCATATTTATTTATGGTATTATGCCTTGTATGGCGTGTTTGGATTGTTTGAATCGCGCGATTGCGTCGTTGGTATCCAGATGCGAAAGAAAAGGAAGCGCGTTACGCTTCAAGTCAAATAGGAGGTCATTTTAGACTATGAAGGTTTCCAGAGAAAATGGAGAAAATCAGCAAATCGTTCTGACGATTGAAGCTCCGGCAGAGGAATGGGATAAAGCTGTCGCGCAGGCTGCGAAGCGTATTGCTAAAGAAGTTAATATTCCGGGCTTTCGTCGCGGAAAGGCGCCGCGTCATATCATAGAGCAGCGAATCGGTAAGGAGGCTCTTATCGACGAAGCTTATGAAAAGTTTGGACCGCAGGTTTTTGACAAAGCACTTGCCGAGGAAAAATTGGAACTTGCGTCGTATCCGGATTTCGAGCGCGTCCAAGCGGAAGAAGGAAAGCCGTTTATCCTGAAAGCGACGATTACGCCGAAGCCGGAGGTTACGCTTGGCGAATACAAGGGCTTGAAAATCGAAAAGAAAGTCGAGGAAGTTACGGACGAGACCGTAGACCAGCATATCGACAAGATGCGCGACCGTAAATCGCAGATGGTGGACGCTCCGGAAGGCTCCGAAGCGAAAATGGGCGATCTTACGACCATTGACTTTAAGGGCTTTGTGGACGGAGAAGCGTTTGAAGGCGGAGAAGGAAATGATTATCCGCTTCGTCTCGGTTCCGGAAGCTTTATTCCCGGCTTTGAGGATCAGCTCGTCGGCATGAAGGTTGGTGAGGAACGCGACGTCAAGGTTACTTTCCCCGAAAATTATCATTCGGAGAACCTTTCGGGCAAGGAAGCAGTGTTCCATTGCAAGCTCAATAAACTGAAAAACAAAGTATTGCCGGAACTGAACGACGAATTTGTCCAGCAAGCGAGCATCTTCAAGACGGTAGACGAGCTGAAGAAAGACGTACGAGAAAAGCTGGAAAAGGCGGCGGAGTCGAAAGCGGAAAATGATCGTCGCGTAGCGGCAATCGATAAAGCGGCGGAAAATGCTTCGATGGACATTCCCGAGGTTATGGTGGAGGACCGCATCGACCAGATGCTCCGCGAATTTGCAATGCGTCTTGAGCAGCAGGGCATGAAGTTCGAGCAGTATTTGCAGCTTTCGGGCGGCGACATGACGAAGCTTCGCGATCAGTACCGTGAGACGGCGGAGAAGAATGTTCGTACGGACCTGATGTTGGAAGCAGTTGCAAAGGCGGAAAATATAGAAGTTTCGGACGAGGATATTCGTACGGAGATTGCGATGATGGCTCAGCTTTATAATGCGACGCCGGCACAGGTACAGAAGATTGTCCGTCAGCAGGGACGTTTGAGCGATCTCGCGATAACGGTCATGCGGCGTAAGACGGCGAAGTTTATTGTCGATCATCTTGCCGAATAAACCGGCTTTGAGGAGACGTTCAAAAATGAGTTATTATGTACCGATGGTGGTCGAGCGTTCCAATCGGGGCGAGCGCGCTTACGATATTTATTCCCGTTTGTTGAAAGAGCGTATCGTATTTATTGGCGGCGCGATCGACGACAATGTTGCCAATGTGGTTGTTGCGCAGCTTTTGTTTTTGGAGTCTGAAGATCCGGACAAGGATATACATCTTTATATCAACAGTCCCGGAGGCGTTGTGACGGCCGGACTTGCCATTTATGACACGATGCAGTATATCCGTCCAGATGTGTCGACGATTTGTATCGGACAAGCGGCAAGCATGGGATCGCTTCTCTTGGCTGCCGGAACTGCAGGCAAAAGATACGCGCTCCCGTTT